>NZ_JANAVH010000020.1:0-49566 GCF_024213215.1 Pseudomonas sp. SBB6
GCTCAATGGCCTGAGCCCTGTCGACTACAGGGCTCAGGCTGCTGGTTAATACTGTCCAACTTTAGGGGGGCAGTCCAACCTGTGGGAGCTGGCTTTGCCAGCGATGCAAGGCGCAGCCTTGCTAATACTGGTACCACTTCAATTCCAGCATCACCTCGTTCTGCGCCGACGCCAACTTGCTGAAGTCGCGGCTGGCACTGAGCCGCAGGCCCAGATCACGGGACAATTCCCACTGCTGGTTCAAACTCAGGCTACGCCGCACCTCGCCGTTGGTGAAGTAGTCGGCCTTGGCCTCGACACTCAGGTTGCCCAGCGGATTGCGCCACAGCAGTCCGGTATTGAACCCCGCTGCCGGTGCGATGAAACCGGCAAAGTCATTGTTGTGCTCGACCCGCACCGTGCCCAGGGCAAAACCAAGCAGGTCATCGGCCAGCTGCCAGGTACCGCCGGCGCCGCCGTTGACGTGGCTGACCAGTACCTCATCGCCATGCTTACCCAGCACCCGCTCCAGCCCCCCGGCGACCTGCCACGACCAGGGTTGCAGCAAGGCATTGCGCGGGGTCAGCGAGCGGATGGTGGCCAGGTCCAGGCGTTGCACCTGCCAGTCGTTGCCTTCGTACTGGCGCAACTTGAGCTGAAGGATCTCGATCTGCGCGCCGAGGGGAAAGCCGTAGGCGTTGTCGTTGAGGTCGTGATAGGCCATGCGCAGGCCATACTCGGCATAGGCGCGATCATCGCGGCTGCCCAGGCCCAACTGCCAGGTGCGCGACTGATGGCCGTCTTCAGGCAGCCCCGGGCGTTCGATTTCAAGCTCCGGTGGCGGGTTGCGGTTAATCGCCCGCAGCAGCTCGAAGCTGCGTTTGCTGCGCGCCGGATCACGCTCCTGGCCGTTGGCCCGGTAACGCTCCAGGCGATAGGCGGCGTCCTGTACCAGGGCCTGGCGCTCGCGCGGCAGGGCGGTGAATTCGGTGCTTTGCAGTTGCGCGGTGTCGGCACTGACCGCCAGCACTTGCTGTTGCTCGCCGGCATCCAGCGGTTTGGCCCGCTCCAGCAGCTCACGTTCGCGTGACGGCCGGTAGTCGATGCGTTCGACCAGGCCGGACTGCTTGACTGCCTTGACCGTGTCGGTGGGAATCGCGGTCAACGGGAACTGCGAGGTCAGGTCCAGGCTCGGGCGTGCCACTTGCAGCAGTTCGAGCAAGCGATAGGAGCAGTTTTCGTCGAAGAAGAAGTAGTCGAACTGGATCTGCTTGAGTTCCCAGACATGCTCGACCATGCGCCCGGTTTCTTCCGGGGTCAGGTTCAGCCGGTATTCCCACAGGTCGCGGTTTTCCAGGCTGCGGTACTCGGAGAGCTTTTCCTGGTAGGGCACCAGGGCGAACAGGCCCGGGTAGCCGCCCATCAGGCCCTTCCAGGCATAGAGGATGCTGTTGTCGCTGCCTTCGATATAGGCGCCGAAGTTGATCGCATAGCTGAGCAGGGCGGTTGCGTTGCTCTGCACGTCGGCCTGGTCGATCCGCAACAGGGTGTGGCCGAACATCGACGACGGGCTGTTCAGGTAGGCGGCCGGGAAGATCATCACCGCGCTGTGCGGTGAGACGTCCTTGAACCACTGAGTGTATTCCTGGCAGTCCGGGCTCGGCAGGTCGGTCAGTTGCAACTGCTCGCGCAGCCAGCGGGTACGCGCCGGGAACACGCACTGGGCGTGTTTGTCGCCGAGGCTCGCCGGTGCGTACAGCGCGTTGACGGTGGCACGCAGTTCCTGGTCCGGGTGATGGGCGCCGTCTTCGGCGAGAAAGAAGCGCTGGTCGTCGACGTAGCTGCGCCAGCCGCCAAGCTTGGCCGTCTCGTAATGACCGAGGGCGATCCAGTAGCGCTCGGCCGCCAGTTGCTTCAGGCGTGCGTCATCGAATGAAGGGGCAGCATGCAGCGGGGCGCAGGCACAGAGCGCCAGGTAGGCAAGGCGTTTGAGCATGTCGGGCAACTAAGTCTGAATGATGCCGATAGAGGCGGACAACAACCCGCCCCGGTGACGGGGCGGGTGGGCCGAGCTTAAGCCTGGGTGGCGTATTTGGCCAGGCGCGGGTCGCTTTTCAGCACCGCGAGGGTGTTGCTGTGCACGTCTTCAGCAGTGACATCGGCGGTCTTGAAGATGTCCTGGAAGTGTTGATGGGTAACCGCGGCGAAGTGCGCGCGATCTTCCGGGGCAACGCCCAGCACCACGGCATAGGTGGTCAGTGCTTCACCTTGACCCTTGGCCATGTCCTCGGAGAGTTCGTTCATCATGCCGTTCATGGCGAACCATGATTTACCGCCATAGGTCAGCGCAGAGTTGGTCGAGCAGCCGTTGGTGCCCGACGTCATGCCGAAAGTGGCGTTGCCGGAAGTGCCGTTGGTGGTGGAGGCCAGGAAGTGGGCCGGTGTCCCGCGTTGGCCCTCGAACAGCATGTTGCCCCAGCCGCAGTCCGGTCCGCCAGGCGCCTGGGCCATGGCATTGAGGGAAACCGCAGTGAACAGAGTACCCAGAAGAATCCGTTTCATAGCATTGTTCTCTTTCTAGAAGTACATACCAAAGGTCAGGGTTGTCTGGCATATCTGTAGGACCAGTTGCCAGGGCGGGTCGGTTATTTACCCAGCCGCGCAGTTTGGAGTTTAGGCACGATCTAAGGGTTGCGTGATTTATTGCGAAAGATTGCCTGAAAATGTTGACGTAGATCGGCTTTTCGCCCCTGCGACAATTAGCAGCGATGAGCCTTGCAAGGCGTACGCGCACGGCGCCAGAATGCTGACATCTGCCCCGCCGAAGTAAGGAAGCCCGATGCCCGATCCTGTCGCTGCGAGCCTGCGTCTTGCGCCCGAAGCCCTGACCCGGCCGTTTTCCGCTGAACAGTTCGCTTTTTCCACCACTAATGATCTGGAGCCTTTTCGCGGTGTGCTTGGCCAGGAACGTGCGGTCGAAGCCTTGCAGTTCGGCGTCGCCATGCCGCGCCCTGGTTACAACGTATTTGTCATGGGCGAGCCCGGCACTGGCCGTTTCTCGTTCGTCAAACGCTACCTGAAGGCGGAAGGCAAACGCCTGCATACGCCCTCGGACTGGGTTTATGTCAACAACTTCGACGAGCCACGCGAGCCGCGCGCCCTGGAGTTGCCGCCGGGCAGCGCCGGGGCGTTCATCAGCGACATCGGTGGCCTGATCGACAACCTGCTGGCGACTTTCCCGGCGGTCTTCGAGCACCCGTCCTACCAGCAGAAGAAGAGCGCCATCGATCGCGCCTTCAACCAGCGCTACGACCGCGCCCTGGATGTGATCGAGCGCGCCTCGCTGGAAAAGGACGTCGCCCTGTACCGCGACAGCAGCAACGTCGCCTTCACCCCGATGGCCGACGGCAAGGCGCTGGACGAAGCCGAATTCGCCCAGTTGCCGGAAGCCGAGCGTGAGCGTTTCCACGACGACATCGCCGCCCTGGAGGAGCGCCTCAACGAAGAGCTGGCGAGCCTGCCGCAATGGAAGCGCGAGTCGAGCAACCAGCTACGCCACCTCAACGAAGAAACCATCACCCTGGCCTTGCAGCCATTGCTGGCGCCGCTGTCTGAAAAGTACGCAGAAAACGCCGCCGTTTGCGCTTACCTGCAGGCCATGCAGGTGTACCTGCTGCGCACCGTGGTCGAGCAACTGGTCGATGACAGCAAGACCGATGCCCAGGCGCGCAAGCTGCTCGAAGAGCAGTACTCGCCAAGCCTGGTGGTCGGCCATCACGCCAGCGGCGGCGCGCCGGTGGTGTTCGAGCCGCACCCGACCTACGACAACCTGTTTGGCCGTATCGAATACAGCACCGACCAGGGGGCGCTGTACACCACCTACCGGCAACTGCGCCCCGGGGCCTTGCACCGGGCCAACGGTGGTTTCCTGATTCTTGAGGCCGAGAAGATGCTCGGCGAGCCGTTTGTCTGGGACGCCCTCAAGCGCGCCCTGCAGTCGCGCAAGCTGAAGATGGAATCGCCCCTGGGCGAGTACGGCCGCCTGGCTACCGTGACCCTCAATCCGCAGATGATCCCGCTGAACATCAAAGTGGTGATCATCGGCGCGCGGCAGCTGTACTACGCCCTGCAGGATCACGATCCGGACTTCCAGGAAATGTTCCGGGTACTGGTCGATTTCGACGAAGACATCCCCATGGTCGACGAGAGCCTGGAGCAGTTCGCCCAGTTGCTCAAGACCCGCACCAGCGAAGAGGGCATGGCGCCGCTGAGCGCTGATGCGGTGGCGCGCCTGGCCACCTACAGCGCGCGCCTGGCCGAGCACCAGGGGCGTTTGTCGGCGCGCATCGGCGACCTGTTCCAGCTGGTCAGCGAGGCGGACTTCATCCGCCACCTGGCCAACGACGAAATGACCGACGCCGGGCACATCGAACGTGCCCTCAAGGCCAAGGCCACCCGCACTGGCCGCGTGTCGGCGCGGATTCTCGACGACATGCTGGCCGGCATCATCCTGATCGACACCGACGGTGCCGCGGTGGGCAAGTGCAACGGCCTGACCGTGCTCGAAGTCGGCGATTCGGCTTTCGGTATCCCGGCGCGGATTTCCGCCACGGTCTACCCGGGTGGCAGCGGCATCGTCGACATCGAGCGCGAGGTCAACCTGGGTCAGCCGATTCACTCCAAGGGGGTGATGATCCTTACCGGCTACCTGGGCAGCCGTTATGCCCAGGAATTCCCCCTGGCGATCTCGGCGAGTATTGCCCTTGAGCAGTCCTACGGTTACGTCGACGGTGACAGCGCCTCCCTGGGCGAGGCCTGCACGCTGATCTCGGCGTTGTCGAAGACGCCGCTCAAGCAGTGCTTCGCCATTACCGGTTCGATCAACCAGTTCGGTGAAGTGCAAGCGGTGGGTGGGGTCAACGAGAAAATCGAAGGCTTCTTCCGCCTGTGCGAAGCACGGGGCCTGACCGGTGAACAGGGCGCGATCATCCCGCGTGCCAACGTTGCCACGCTGATGCTCGATGAGCGGGTGCTGCAGGCGGTGCGCGCCGGTATGTTCCACGTCTATGCGGTAAGCCAGGCCGACGAGGCCCTGAGCCTGCTGGTCGGTGAGCCTGCCGGTGAACCGGATGAAGAGGGCCAGTTCCCTGAAGGCAGCGTCAACGCCCGGGTGGTGGAGCGCCTGCGGGTAATCGCCGAGATGATCAGCGAAGAGGACCTCAAGGAGGCAGAGAAGGAACATGCCGAGCAGGCCCTGGCGCAGGTAAAAGCTTCTTGAGTTGAGTGGTACGAGTCAAAAAAACGGCGCTAAATGGGGGGTGACCATTGGGCGCCGGTTTTTCCACGCCTGGGTGGAATTCTTCTATTCTTCAGATCAGGGACAGTCGTAGGTACAGGAACGAGACAGCCTTCACCTGAGGGCTGAACAAGGGTTTACCGAGGACCTTCGCCATGCCGCGCAGCCTCAGCCTCACCCGTCAATGCCTGGGCCTGGTGACCCGCATTGAATGCAGTATCCGCCCACTGGCCGGTGACAATGGCATGTGGACCCTGCTGTTTGCCGCCGGCATGGCTGGCGAGCAGCCCTCTGCGATCAAGGCCCAAGGGCCGTTTCACGGGCCGTTCGTGGCCGAATCGGTGCTCAATGCCATTGTCGACAGCCTGACTCTGCACGGTTATCAGCTGGCCGATGATCCGCAGATCTGGTGTGTGCACCTGCAAGCCCAGCTGCGCCGGATCAACGGCGAGCGCGTCCATCACGTCGGCGACTTCCAGTTCCATCCGGAAAACTGAGACGCCGGCGCCACGCCTGTGGCAGCGTGCCACGGGCTTTTTCTGTCATGGGTGGCTGTTATACTCGCGCTCGCTTTTTTGCCAACCTGACGAGTTTTCAATGGAACGTATTATCGAAAATGCGATGTATGCCTCGCGCTGGCTGCTCGCGCCGATCTATTTTGGTCTGTCGTTGGGCCTGTTGGCGCTGGCACTGAAGTTCTTCCAAGAGATCTTCCACGTCCTGCCCAACGTTTTCGCCCTGGCCGAAGCCGACCTGATCCTGGTGCTGCTGTCGCTGATCGACATGGCCCTGGTCGGTGGTTTGCTGGTGATGGTGATGATTTCCGGTTACGAGAACTTCGTCTCGCAACTGGACATCGACGAGGACAAGGAAAAACTCAGCTGGCTGGGCAAGATGGACTCGTCTTCGCTGAAGATGAAGGTCGCCGCCTCGATCGTGGCGATTTCCTCGATCCACCTGCTGCGGGTGTTCATGGACGCGCGCAACATCGAGACCCAGTACCTGATGTGGTACGTGATTATCCACATGACCTTCGTGGTCTCGGCCTTTGCCATGGGTTACCTGGACAAGCTCACCAAGCACTGATCAGGCGTTTTGCCCAGTCAACAACCGCCCGTGCGTTGCAAAACGGACGGGCGGTTGCGTTTTTGCCTTGTGCTTTGTGCGCGGCTGTACAGAAAATGAACGGTCACTCGAAGTTCCGGTAACGAGGTATCGCAATGAACCTTCACCAACTGAACACCGAGGCCAGAGCCGGTCATGTCGAAGAGCTCAACCTGATCGCCATCGAGGGCGGTGATTTCATTATCGAGGCACGGGTAAAAGGCCACGCCCATCCGCTCTCGGACACCCATGGGCAGCGCCTGAAAGTGCATTCGGTAGTCGATGCGCAACGCCTGCTCAGCGGTTTGCCAGCGGTGCCAGTGCACCTGGTGCACTGGTCGATGGATGATGAGATGTGCGGCGGTGGCGATGCCGGCGATAGCGACCTGAAAATACCGATGCCACGACGTTCGGCCTGGTAGCTGATCTGCGCCAGCGCAGTGTGCTAGGCTGCTCGCCCTTTTCATAAAGGGCGCGGCTGTCATGCGCCCTGCAGCGGAGCAAGCAAATGTCCGAACTCAACCTGTCTACCGACGAAACTCGCGTCAGCTACGGCATCGGCCGTCAGCTGGGTGGCCAACTGCGTGACAACCCGCCACCAGGCGTAAGCCTGGACGCCATCCTGGCCGGCCTGACCGACGCCTTCAACGGCCAGGACAGCCGCGTCAGCGAAGCCGACCTGTCGGCCAGCTTCAAGGTCATCCGCGAAATCATGCAAGCCGAAGCTGCTGCCAAGGCCGAAGCTGCCGCTGGCGAAGGCAAGGCCTTCCTGGCTGAAAACGCCAAGCGTGACGGCATCACCACCCTGGCTTCGGGCCTGCAGTTCGAAGTACTGACCGCAGGTGAAGGCGCCAAGCCAAGCCGCGACGACAGCGTGCGCACCCACTACCACGGCACCCTGATCGACGGCACCGTGTTCGACAGCTCCTACGAGCGCGGCCAGCCAGCAGAATTCCCGGTCAGCGGCGTGATCGCCGGCTGGACCGAAGCCCTGCAACTGATGAATGCCGGCAGCAAATGGCGCCTGTACGTGCCGAGCGAGCTGGCTTACGGCGCTCAGGGCGTTGGCAGCATCCCGCCGCACAGCGTGCTGGTGTTCGACGTCGAGCTGCTGGACGTTCTGTAAGACGTTCTTTAAGAACGTCAGAGGGCCTTTTGGCCCTCATCGCTGGCAAGCCAGCTCCCACAGGATTCGCTTCACACCGGTCCATTGTGGGAGCCGGCCTTGCCGGCGATGCGGTTTCAGTTCCAATCGGTCCCACCGCCAGGGCGCAACGCCCGCGCATAGCAGAACAGGAACAGGTTCCTCACCAGTTCCTTGAGCACACCCGGCTCACTCGAATTCAAACCATTGAGATCCAGGTCACCCTGGTCGCGCAGTTCGTCCAGCGCTTCTTCTTCAAGCACGGCACAGACCTCGCCGGTTTCCCGGTGCAGGATGCGCAAGTATGGATGGGGGCGGTCAAGCCAGGCGTCTATCAGATAAGTCATGGCTATTCTCCTTGAAAGCGTTCAATGAGAATAATTCTTATTATCAAAATAGCAAGTGCCTATTGGCGGTTTTTTCCAGGTTGTGGGCTGCCGAGGCCGCAGGGCGGCCCCGAACCCACCGGAATCAGACCTTGCGGACGAATTCAGATTTCAGCTTCATCGGGCCGATGCCATCGATCTTGCAGTCGATGTCGTGGTCGCCATCGCACAGGCGGATGTTCTTGACCTTGGTGCCGACCTTGACCACCAGCGAGGTGCCCTTGACCTTGAGGTCCTTGATCACGGTGATGGTGTCGCCGTCCTGCAGGACGTTGCCCACTGCATCCTTTTTTACCGTCTCATCGCTGGCTGCTTCGGCATCACCGGCAGCCGACCACTCGTGGGCGCACTCGGGGCAGACCAGCTGGGCGCCGTCTTCGTAGGTGTATTCGGAGTTGCATTTGGGGCAGGGTGGCAAAGTGCTCACTAAGGTTCCTCAAGACGTACAGGTACAAAACCTACATTGTATAAGGTTTTGTCCGTCTGAGGCTAATCGGGCCCATCGAGCGATGGGCCGGGGCGGGGATCAGTGTGTGCGGGCGACGGCGAATTCGCTGAGTTCGACCAGTGCGTCGCGGTATTCGCTGGCTGGCAGCACGTCCAGGCAGGCGATGGCGCGGGCCACATAGTCGCGGGCCAGCTTGGCGGTGTAGTCCAGCGAGCCTGAGGCTTCGACGGCCGCGCGGATGCTCTCGAGGTCTTCGATGCCGCCCTTCTGGATCGCCTGGCGCACCAGCGCGGCCTGTTCGGCGGTGCCTTCGCGCATGGTGTAGATCAGCGGCAGGGTCGGCTTGCCTTCGGCCAGGTCGTCACCGACGTTCTTGCCCAGGGTCTGCGCATCGCCCTTGTAGTCGAGCAGGTCGTCGACCAGCTGGAAGGCCACGCCCAGGTGGTCACCGAAGGTGCGCAGGGCTTCGCTCTGTTCCTCGCTCGCCTGGGCCAGGGCCGCGGCGCTGTGGGTCGAGGCCTCGAACAGCATCGCGGTCTTGCCGCGGATGACGTCCATGTAGACTTCTTCGGTGGTGCTGGCGTCGCGCACCTTGGACAGCTGCAGGACTTCGCCTTCGGCGATGACCCGGGTGGCCTTGGAGAGGATCTGCATGACCGGCATCGAGCCCAGTTCGACCATCATCTCGAACGAGCGCGAGTACAGGAAGTCACCGACCAGCACGCTTGGCGCGTTGCCCCACAGGGCATTGGCGGTGGAGCGGCCACGGCGCATGCCGGACATGTCGACGACGTCGTCATGCAGCAGGGTGGCGGTGTGCAGGAATTCGATGGTGGCGGCCAGCAGGCGCAGGTCGTCGCCTTCGCGGCCCAGGGCCTTGCCGCACAGCAGCACCAGCAGTGGACGCAGGCGCTTGCCGCCAGCCGAGGTAATGTAGTCGCCGATTTTCGATACCAGCGGTACACGCGAAGTCAGCTGTTTCTTGATAATCTCGTCAACGGCGCTGAAGTCGTCCGCTACCGCACGGTAGAAAGCTTGGGGTTGCATCGGCCACAGGTGCTCCATAAAGGTTGCGCGGCATGCTAGGTCGCGGGTCCCGGCGTGTCAAGGCGCGCTGCCCGCGGGCCGGGGGTGGGACTTGCAAGCAAAGCAGGGCTTGCGTACAATCGCGCACCCTGAACTTCCTGGGCAGCACCTGCCTTACGCAATTGCACTGGGCCGTTCCAGCCCTATGCAGCCATGCCAGCCAATACTCTTCCTATAAAGAGCTGGGTGAGCAGGATTATCGGAGAAATACCCATGTACGCAGTAATTGTTACCGGTGGCAAGCAGTACAAAGTCGCCGAAGGTGAATACCTGAAAATCGAAAAACTGGAAATCGCCACTGGCGAATCCGTGACTTTCGACCGCGTTCTGTTGGTTGCCAATGGCGACGACGTGAACATCGGCGCTCCAGTCGTTGCTGGTGCCAAAGTTGTTGCTGAAGTGATCTCCCAAGGTCGTCACGACAAAGTGCGCATCATCAAGTTCCGCCGCCGTAAGCACCACATGAAGCGTATGGGCCACCGCCAGTGGTTCACCGAAATCAAGATCACCGGTATTTCGGCTTAATCGCCTGAATCCATTTCTGGAGAATTGAACCATGGCACACAAAAAAGCTGGTGGTAGTACCCGTAACGGTCGCGACTCAGAAGCCAAACGCCTTGGCGTGAAGATGTATGGCGGCCAGGCTATCATTCCTGGCAACATCATCGTGCGTCAGCGCGGCACCCAATTCCACGCTGGCTACGGCGTTGGCATGGGCAAGGATCACACCCTGTTCGCCAAGATCGCGGGTAAGATCAAGTTCGAAGTAAAAGGCGCCTTCGGTCGTCGTTACGTGAGCGTTGTCGCCGAGTAATCGCGCGAACGCTGGAAAAGCCCTGTCTCGCGACGGGGCTTTTTCGTTTGTGGGGTGAGTCTCTTGCAAAGCTGTTTGTATGGGCTGCCGGCGTGGGTTGTTACTATCGTGACGGGGCCGCCGCGCTCACTTTTGCAAGAGCCTTATGTCTTTGTGTCACTCAGCTCGTCCAGCTGACGAGAGGCGGTTTTTATGAAGTTTGTTGACGAAGTATCGATCCGGGTCAAAGCCGGTGATGGCGGTAACGGTTGCATGAGCTTCCGCCGCGAGAAATTCATCGAGAACGGTGGCCCCAACGGCGGTGATGGTGGCGACGGCGGCTCGGTGTACATGGTTGCCGACGACAACCTCAACACCCTGGTCGACTACCGTTACACCCGTCACTTCGAGGCCCAGCGCGGCTCCAACGGCGGCAGCACCGACTGCACCGGCAAGAAGGGCGACGACCTGATCCTGCGCGTGCCGGTCGGCACCACGGTGATCGACTCCGCCACCCAGGAAGTCATCGGCGACCTGGTCAAGCCGGGCCAGAAGCTGATGGTGGTCCAGGGCGGCTGGCACGGCCTGGGCAACACCCGTTTCAAATCCAGTACCAACCGTGCGCCACGCCAGACCACCCCGGGCAAGCCGGGTGAGCAGCGTGACCTGAAGCTGGAAATGAAAGTACTGGCCGACGTCGGCCTGCTGGGCCTGCCAAACGCTGGCAAGAGTACCTTCATCCGCTCGGTATCGGCCGCCAAGCCGAAAGTCGCCGACTACCCGTTCACCACCCTGGTGCCGAACCTGGGTGTGGTCAGTGTCGACCGCTGGAAGAGCTTCGTCATCGCCGACATTCCCGGCCTGATCGAAGGTGCCTCCGACGGCGCCGGCCTGGGTATCCGCTTCCTCAAGCACCTGGCGCGTACCCGCCTGCTGTTGCACCTGGTCGACCTCGCGCCGCTGGATGAAAGCAGCAGCGCCGATGCCGCCGAAGTCATTGTCAACGAGCTGACCCAGTTCAGCCCGTCGCTGGCCGAGCGTGACCGCTGGCTGGTGCTGAACAAGACCGACATGCTGATGGACGACGAGCGTGACGAGCGGGTCAAGGAAGTGGTCGAGCGTCTGCAGTGGGAAGGCCCGGTCTACGTGATCTCGGCGATCTCCAAGCAGGGTACCGAGCAGCTCAGTCGCGACATCATGCGCTACCTCGAAGACCGCGCCGACCGCCTGGCCAACGACCCGGCCTACGCCGAAGAACTGGCTGACCTGGATCAGCGCATCGAAGACGAAGCCCGTGCCCAGCTGCAGGCCCTGGACGACGCCCGCGCCCTGCGCCGCAGCGGCGTCAAGAGCGTGCACGACATCGGCGACGACGATGACGATGACGATGACTGGGACGACGAAGACGGCCCGGAAATCATTTACGTGCGCGACTGATTCGTTGCAGTACACTAAACGCCGCTCTCAGGAGCGGCGTTTTGGTATCTAAAGATCTGAATAGGTTGGAAGAAGATGCGGAGCAAGGTGACGGGTGCGCAGCGCTGGGTCGTGAAAATCGGCAGTGCCCTGCTGACAGCAGATGGCAAGGGCCTGGATCGCGCGGCCATGGGTGTCTGGGTCGAGCAGATGGTGGCGTTGCATGAGGCAGGCGTCGAGTTGGTGCTGGTGTCGTCCGGGGCGGTTGCCGCCGGGATGAGTCGTTTGGGCTGGACCAAGCGACCGAGTGCGATGAACGAGCTGCAGGCCGCGGCCTCGATCGGCCAGATGGGCCTGGTGCAGGCCTGGGAGTCGAGCTTTGCCGAGCATGGCCGGCACACCGCGCAGATTCTGCTGACCCACGACGACCTGTCTGACCGCAAGCGTTACCTCAACGCCCGCAGCACCCTGCGCACCCTGGTGGAGCTGGGCGTGGTGCCGGTGATCAACGAGAACGACACGGTGGTTACCGACGAGATCCGCTTTGGTGACAACGACACCCTGGCGGCGCTGGTGGCCAACCTGGTGGAGGCCGACCTGCTGGTGATCCTCACCGACCGCGACGGTATGTTCGATGCCGACCCGCGCAACAACCCTGATGCGCAGCTCATCTACGAAGCCCGTGCCGACGATCCGAGCCTCGATGCCGTGGCCGGTGGCACCGGTGGCGCCCTGGGCCGTGGCGGCATGCAGACCAAGCTGCGTGCAGCGCGTCTGGCGGCCCGTTCCGGTGCTCACACCATCATCGTCGGTGGGCGCCTGGAGCGCGTGCTCGACCGGCTCAAGGCGGGCGAGCGCCTGGGCACCCTGCTGTCGCCCGAGCGCGGCATGCTCGCCGCGCGCAAGCAATGGCTGGCCGGGCACCTGCAGACCCGTGGCACCCTGGTGCTCGATGACGGCGCAGTCAAGGCGTTGCGCAAGGACAACAAGAGCCTGTTGCCGGTGGGCGTCAAGACCGTACAGGGCAGTTTCCGGCGTGGCGAGATGGTGGTCTGCGTTGGTCCGGATGGCCTCGAAGTCGCCAGGGGCCTTGCCAACTACAGCGCCCTGGAAGCACAAAAAATCATTGGCCAGCCGTCCGACACGATCGAGGCCCTGCTGGGCTACATCGCCGAGCCGGAGCTGGTGCACCGTGACAACCTGATTCTGGTCTGAGGAAACGCTTGTGTTCAAAGGGATAGTTGCAGCGGCGCTGCTGGCATTGCCGGTACTGGCGTCGGCCGAGGAGATTGGCCAGGTATCGACGGTGTTCAAGATCGTCGGGCCGAACGACCGCATCGTCGTCGAGGCGTTTGATGACCCGAAGGTGGAGGGCGTGACCTGTTATCTGTCGCGGGCCAAGACCGGCGGTTTGAAGGGTGGGCTGGGCCTGGCTGAAGATCGCGCCGAAGCCTCGATAGCCTGCCGTCAGGTCGGGCCAATTCGCTTCAAGGAGCAGCTCAAGGACGGTGACGAGGTGTTCAAGGAGCGCACCTCGCTGGTGTTCAAGACCATGCAGGTGGTGCGTTTTCTCGACAAGAAACGCAACACCCTGGTCTACCTGGTGTACTCGGATCGTGTGATCGAAGGCAGCCCGCAGAATGCGGTGACGGCGATTCCGATCTTGCCGTGGGCTCAGTAAGACCGAGTTGACTGCATCGCTGGCAAGCCAGCTCCCACAAGGACCACCGTGATCCCTGTGGGAGCCGGCCTTGCCGGCGATGGGGCCTGAAAGGCCCCCAAAAGAGGCCTCAGACCGAAGCTTCTTCCTCTTCTACCCGCACCACTGCCTTCTCCACATCACGGCGGCTGATGTACTTCCAGTCCGCCTCGTCGATGTAGATGCCGTTCGGCCCGCTGCCGCCTTCCAGGTCGATGGCGACATGCGCCGAAACCTGCGGCTTGACGCTCGCCAGAATCGGTACGAAGCCCAGCTGCAAGCTGGTTTCCAGCAGCGCTGCCTGGTTGCGTTCGTCGATGTCGGCCGCTTCGTCCAGGTAGTACGGCAGGCGCACGCGACCGGCCAGGTCGCGGTCCATCAGGTGCAGCAACAGGTACATGTTGGTCAGCGCCTTGATGGTCATGGTGGTGCCGTTGGAGGCCGCACCGTCGATGTCGGTGTGGATCACCGGCTGGCCACCGACCTTGGTGATCTCGAAGGCCAGTTCGAACAGGTCCTTCAGGCCCAGCTGGTTGTGGTTGGCCGCCACCAGCCGCGCCAGGTACTCCTTGGCCTCTTCGTTCTTGTTGTCCTGCTCGGCGCTCTGGCTCAGGTCGAACACCGACAGGGTCTCGCCTTCCTCGTACTGGCCGGCGCTGTGGATGATCTGGTCGATGTGCTTGAGCGCTTCCTTGTTCGGCGCCAGGACGATGCGAAAGCTCTGCAGGTTGGACACCTGGCGCTTGTTGATCTCGCGGTTGAACAGCGCCAGCTGGTGCTCGAGGCTGTCGTAGTCGCTGCGGATGTTGCGCAGGGTCCGGGCGATATCGGTGACCGCGGCGCGGCGTGCCTTGCCCAGGGTCAGGGCTTCTTCGGTGCGGTGCGAGTAGGCGTTGATCAGCAGCTGCAGACGGCGCTCCATGTCGTCTTCGCTGTCGAACTTGGCCACGCCCTTGAGGCGTACCTGGGCGTACAGCGCTTCGATCTGGCCATCGACCCGCAGCAGGCCCTGCCAGCTGTCCTGGTAGTCGTTGAGCAGCGGCAGCAGGTTGTCCATGCTGTCGTCGACCGGCTCCATGAACGGCGTACCGAACGGCAGGTCGGCAGGCAGCAGCTGGCGGCGGCGCAGGGCGTCGTCGAGGGTGCGCTGCTTGGCTTCCATGTCGGCAATCTGGCGGCCGACCAGTTGCAGCTTGGCCGACAGTTGCTGGACGCGTTCGGTGAAGGCGTCGCTGGAGCGCTTGAGCTCGTCCTGAGCGGCTTCCATCTGCGCCAGCTGTTCGAGCTTGTCGCCTTCTTCGGCGGACAGGGTCTCGCTGCGGCGGAAGTCTTCCAGGGCCTTCTGCGCATCCAGCACCTGCTGGTACAGGGCTTCGGTCTGGGTCTTGCTCGCGGCGCGGTCGGCGGCCACGGCCTGCTGGGTCTTGAGCTGCTTGAGCTCTTTCTCCAGGCGTTCCTTCTGGTCGCGCAGGGCGGCGCGGTCGGCCAGGGCCTGCAGGGCAGGGGGCTCGATGTGCGAGAGGTCGATGGACAGGCCCGGGGCTTCGAAGCGCTCGCCCTTGAAGCCGTCGAGCACCGCTTCCAGGGATTTGACCCAGACATCGCTGTCGTCCAGCTCGATGCCGCGCTCGCCCAGCGGCAGGCTGAACAGCGCGCCGTTGAACAGGCGCATCAGGCGCTCGACGTCCTGCTGCGAGAACTCTTCACGCAGGCGTGCATAGCTGTTGTTGTCGGCATGATCGAGTTGCTGCTTGACCGACTTCAGGCGTTTTTCCAGCTCGCGCAGACGCTCTTCGAGGTCTTCGGCGCTGAACTGGCGCGACTGCGCCAGGGCGCCGGCGAGTTCGTCGTGGGCGTCCTTGGCGGCCAGCAGTTGCTGTTCCAGGACCTTGACGTCGTCGACCAGGGCGAAGCGGTGCTTGAGCACCGACAGCTCACCGAGCCAGCGCTGCACGCCAGTGATCTCGCGCTCCAGGCGCATCAGCTCCTGGGTGCCGCCACGCTGGTCGTTCTGCAGGCTGTCCTGTTCGTTCTTGTAGTGTTCGGCCTGGATCACCAACTCCTCTTTGCGAGCGCTGGCGTAGTCCTGCCAGGTGCCGAGCAGCGAGTCGAGCAGTGGCGACAGGCGATGCAGTTTGCCGCGCAGGATCTCGCGCTGGGCCACGCCGTTGGCCAGGGCCTCGACCAGCGGGCCGGCGGCGACCAGCGAGTTGTAGTCCTGCTCCATGCGCCGTACGTCGCGGAAGGCCTCTTCGCAGGCGGCGATGTAGTCGACGCTGCCCGAACGCAGGCTGTGCTCGAAGGCATCGAGGAACAGCTGCTTGAGCTTGGCTGCGGTGATCTCGCGCATGTGCAGCAGGTTGATGAACAGGGCGCGGAAGGTCTTCAGGCTCTGCTCGCTGGTGGAGCGCAACGGGATCAGGGTCAGGTCCAGCGGGATCGAGGTGTGGCCGCCGACCAGCAACCGGCGCAGCTCGTCAGGCTTGAGCTCATAGGCTTTCAGGCCGTTGCGCTCGAGGTTGCTGAACAGCTCTTTCTGGCGCAGGCAGGTGTCGTTCTTCTGGTAGTGGGCCAGGTCCAGCTCGCCGGCATAGGCAAAGAACTGGTGACCGAAGCCGCCACCCGGACCGCGGCCGACCACGCCGATCACGTGCGGGCCGTGGGGCAGGTTGACCTCGCAGAGGATGTAGCTGGTGTCGCTGGCAAAGTAGAAGCGCCGCGACTGCTCCAGGCTGTACTTGCCGAAGCTCATGTCGGACATGCGCGCCAGGATCGGGAACTGCAGGGCGTTGATCGAGGCACTCTTGCCCAGGTTGTTGGCACCGTAGACCGACAGCGGGTGTTCCAGGGGGAACAGGCCCAGGCTGTAGCCGGCAGTGTTGAGCAGTGCGAAGCGGCGAATGCCGTAGCGTTCCTGGCTCATGCGTCAATCTCCTGTTGCTCTTGCGCAATGGCTCGGGCCAAGGCGTCTTCTTCGCTTTCTTCGAACGGGCTGAGGTCCAGCGGGTCGTCGGTACGGTTGAGCTCTTGCGGGCTCTCTTCCTCGACCAGTACCGGCGTTGGCAGCGGCAGGGCGCTGTGCAGGCTGGCGGCGAGGTCGCGGTCCTGCTGGACCGACAGGCAGACGTCGAGGAAACGGTGCATCGGCGGCAGGAAGCGGTAGATGCCGTTCTCTTCGTGGGCAAAGCCGAGCTGGGTCATGCGGCGCATGATCTTCTCTTCCAGCTCGTCCGGGGTCTGCACTTCGGCCTGGATGAACAGGTCGCGGTACTTTTCCAGCAGCGAAGGCAGCTCGTCGCGGCCAAGGCTGCCGCCATCGAGTACCGACATCGGGTCGCGGCCCTGGTCGGCCAGGTGTTCGACCAGGATGAAGGTGAACAGCGACAGGCGCTGGGCGGTCTTGTTGACCTGGGCGGCGGCCAGGTCCGGGACGAAGTAGTAGAAGCCACGGGTGTCGCACACCAGTTCAAAGCCCAGGGCCTTGAACAGGCCCCGGTACTGGTCCTGGAAGTTCGACAGTTGGGCGTACAGCTCCGGGTCGCGGCGGCTGATGTGGAAGCCCTTGAACAGCTCGCGGAAGATCGGTGCGAGCTGGGACAGTTCGGAAAGATCAAGATGCATGGGCAGGGCTCGCAGTTGGCTCAGGCGATGGTTCGCGGCTCGATGTCAGAGCGAAGGAACGCAGGCTGACCAGGTGTTCGCGGGTGGTGTATTGGCGGCGCTCGAGGCGCTCGCGGGCAAAGCGTTTTTCCCGCGACAGGCGCGAGAACCAGTACAGCAGCTCGTCGGTGGCGCCTTCCGGCTCCTGGTCGAGCAGCCAGACCATCAGGTCCGGCAGCGGCAGGGCGTCTTCGCAGCGTTCGAGCATTTCCTTGACCGTGCGCGGTGCGCGCGGGGCGTCGCCCTTGTGGCTCTTGTGGGCCTTGGGGAACTGCGCAGGCTTGGGCTCGAAACGGGCCAGGGCATAGACATAGGCTTCGACCTGGCTGGCGCTGCCGAGGAAGGTGCTCTGCGGGCGGGTGAACAGCGGCATGGCGGCCTGCGGCACGGCGTCCAGGCCCTTGCGGCGGATCACCGACAGGGCCAGGGCGGCGCCACGGGTCACGGCGTTGTGGCGGCGCGCTTCTTCACGCAGCGGCAGCAGCAGTTCGCGGGCATGGCGCAGGGTCAGCTGGGCGCTGGTCTGCATTTCGAGGATGCGCGCGTGGGTGCGCAGGAGCATGTCGTCGTCGACCAGATGGCCGAGGCGCGCCTGCTCGCCGAGCAAACGCAGCAGCACGGTCTCGACCTTGCGCACGCCTTGCTCGAAGGCGCCGTCGGCGTTGACCAGCTGGATCATCGGTTCGACATATTCGTCCCAGGTCGCCAGGACTTCGGCATAACGCTGGCGCAGGGGGATCTGCCGGTCGCTGGTTTTGGCCCGTTCGGCCACGGCGACCAACGCCTGTTCGTCGTTGTCGAGCTTCTTCAGGACGTCGCGCACGCGCATGTCGAGCAGGCGCAGCTGGCGCGCCAGGTCGTTGCCGTCGCGAATCTCGAAGGCGTCCTGGATATGCCCGGCCAGGCGCTCGAGGTGGCGCAGGTAGGCTTCGATCTCCAGGCACAGGCCCAGGCGGTGCTCGCGGCGCAGGTACGCCAGAAAGTCATGGATCTGGGCGTTGAGCTCGAAACGGTTCGGGCTTTTGGCCACCGGCACCAGGATATCCAGGCGGATCCACACGTCGAGCAGGCTGGTGATGTCCTGGGGCGTACTCTCCAACTGCTGGGTAGCCAGTTGCTGGCGCAGTTCGGCCAGGCTCAGGGTGCCCCCGTCGAAGCGCTCGCACAACGGCTCGAGCAGGGCCCAGTGTTCGGCTAGGGCGCGCAGGACGCGCTTGGGTTCGATCATTGGCGGGTCGACTCGTTGCCAAATAAAAGCGCCGATTGTACTGCATCAGACGCCTGTCGATTCACCCCCTGATCGCTTGATCCTGCTGTCGAGCGGTTTTCTGCCGATCAACAGCGGCGCCAAACGGCGAACAACGTTAGAATATCGCCCCTGACTTATCCACAGATGGCCGATCCTTCTTGTTAATCGAGTCCCGCCGCCGCGCTTACCTCAACGCCATGCAAGTGGTGCACTGGCTGCCGCGTGCCGAACTGCCGTTCGCTGCGCCGTCGCGCCCGGAGCTGCTGCTGCCGGTGGCGGCGCTGGAAGAGCCGGCGTTCGAGCCGCAGGAGCAGGCGCCTGTTGCCGCTGCCGTGGCACCGAGCGCGCCAGTAGCGCGCGCCGTTGAGCGACCGAAGATCGAGATCCCGCGCCCGGGCAGCATGCCGAAAGTGGCAGCCAAAGCAGTGGAAGAGACCGAAAAGGCGCCAGTGCCGGCCAGGCCGGTCCCGGTGCCGCCCCCACGTTTTGCCCTGCAACTGCTGCGCGCCGGCAATTGCCTGCTGCTGGTGGAGCTTGCCACCGGCGAGCCATTCCAGAGCCGCGACCCTTCCTATTTGTTGCTCAAGGACATGCTGCGCGCCGCCGGCCTGCCGGACAGCCCGCAGATCATCGGTGAGCCGGTGCGCTGGCCGTTGCTGGTGCGCGGCAACCTCGATCAGGGGCCGCAGGCGGCGACCGATTTCGTCCAGGGCTTTATCCAGGCCCGGCTTGAAGAAGCGCCGTGCGTCTGCCTGTGGCTGATCGGCCTGCCTGCCGTGCGTTTTGCCGGCGAGGCCGACGCCGATGCTTATTACCGCGAGTTGCCGGTTGAAGGGCTGGGCGCTGCCTGGGCCTTGCCGGGGCTCGAACTGTTGATGGACGAGCCGCAGCGCAAGGCGCACGTCTGGCAAGCCATGCGCCGGCTGATGGCGCGCTGGAAACCAAGTGATGAGTGACACGATCAGCTTCCGCCGGATGACCGAGGCGGATCTGGATGCCGTACTGAAGATCGAATACGCCGCCTTCAGTCACCCCTGGACCCGCGGGATCTTCCTCGACGGGCTCAAGTCCTATGAAATCTGGCTGATGTTCGAAGGCGAGCAGCAGGTCGGCCACGGCGTGATCAACGTGATCATCGACGAGGCGCACCTGCTCAATATCACCGTCAAGCCGGAAAGTCAGGGCCGCGGCCTGGGCCTGCGCCTGCTGGAAGAGCTGATGAGGCGCGCCTACGAGATCAACGGCCGCGAGTGCTTCCTGGAAGTGCGTGCCAGCAACCAGTCTGCCTATCGCTTGTACGAGCGCTACGGCTTCAATGAAATCGGCCGCCGGCGTGATTACTACCCGGTTGCTGGCGGTCGCGAAGACGCCCTGGTCATGGCCTGCACCCTGTTCGAGTAAGGGATCAGCGCTCGCGCTTGCCATCCAGCGGGTCGCGGCGGGCCAGCTCTGCTTCATCCAGGCCTTTGCCGCCGCCGATGTCACTTTGGTCGACTACGCTCAAGTCCCAGTCCGCAGGGTGATTTGCTCCCGGTTCGTTGGCGGAGCGGGCGCCGTCTTCGGGGATCAGGGTTTCCGGCTCGAGGTCGTCGTCGGTTGGGTCGAAACCGACATCGACGTTGGGGGTATCCTCGTCAAAGTGCAATTCTTCAACCGAGCCCATGGGGTCTTCGTCTTCATCGCTCGGGGCAGGCTGCGGGGCGTGAAGCGGGCGGTGTTTCTGGCTCATGGTCGATCCTCCTGCAGAAGGGCTTAAACGGTTGACCTGCCGTTTGGCGGAAGATTCAAAGGCGTGACCTGAACAGGCCGGCGCCTGTCACAGGATGCGCATCAACCATGAGGCTTGAACATGCACGATCTACAAGAACTGATTGATAACAACGCGCGCTGGGCCGATGCGATCAAGCAGGAAGATCCGGATTTCTTCGCCAAGCTGGCGCGTCAGCAGACACCGGAGTTCCTCTGGATCGGTTGTTCGGACGCCCGGGTCCCGGCCAACGAGATCGTCGGCATGCTGCCGGGCGATCTGTTCGTTCACCGCAATGTTGCCAACGTGGTGCTGCACACTGACCTGAACTGCCTGTCGGTGATCCAGTACGCGGTGGACGTGCTCAAGGTCAAGCACATCCTGGTCACCGGCCATTACGGTTGCGGCGGGGTGCGGGCATCGATGCAGGATCGTCAGTTGGGCCTGATCGATGGCTGGCTGCGTTCGATTCGCGACCTGTACTACGAAAACCGCGTGGAGCTGGCCAAGCTGCCGACCGAGGAAGAGCGGGTGGACCGCCTGTGCGAGCTGAACGTGATCCAGCAGGTGGCCAATGTCGGCCATACCACTATCGTTCAGAATGCCTGGCACCGCGGGCAGAGCCTGTCGGTGCATGGCTGCATCTATGGCATCAAGGATGGGCGCTGGAAGAGCTTGAATGCGACCATCAGCGGCATCGACCAGTTGCCGCCGCAGTACCGGTTGCGTCCGCAGGACTGAGGCCATCGCGGGGCAAGCCCGCTCCCACAGGCCCACTGTAGGAGCGGGCTTGACCCGCGATAGGCTTCACCTCAAGTCTTCTGCAAATCGCGCAACGTGCGCGTCACCTCCCCGGTATTGCACTTGGCACTGGCCTGCTCCGGGGTCATGTTGCGAATCGTGCGGAAATACAGCTCGCACGTCTGCTTCTTCTCGGTCACCTGCCACTTCTGCGTACAGCCACCCAGGGTGGCCTTGGCATCCGCCGCCGGGTTACGGCCCATGCCCGACTGCCAGCAGGCGGCGCTCAAATCCTGGCCCATCATCTTCAGCCCGGCCTGATCGGCCTTGTCCTGGTCGCCGTCGTAGTTGGTCTTATCCGCCGCATACCAGATCGCGCTCGGGTGGTTGGCACCCAGCACCGGCACCTTCTGCCCAGGCGTCGGGCTGATGGTCGCCAGGCCCAGGACATAGAGCTTGGGCCCATACTGCTGCTCGATCCAGCTGCGCACCGGCGAGCCGAAGGCAACCATTGGCAAGGATGCGCCATTGCCGGTTTGGGTGACCTCCTTGACCATCTGCACCTGGTAGTCCTTGAAGTAGCCATACACGCCTTCAAGGTCTTTGCCGGCGCTGGCTGGCGCCGCGATCGGGGCGATGTCGACGATGGTCTGGTAGGCCGGGGTTTGTTCCGCGGGGATGCCGTTGAAGGTCAGCAGCGTGGCCCAGCGGTCGGTAGTGTTGGAGCGCAGGTAATCCTGGGCCTGGGTCAGCGAGTAGTCCGGCGGGAAGTGCAAGAGCTGAATGCTGCGGCGATTTTCCAGGGCCATGCCGAGCGGCAGGAACAGGTTCCAGCTGTAGGCCCATTTGCCTTCGCGGTTGAGCTGTTTGGCGCCTTGATAGGCCAGATCGCCGGTAGTGAGCAGCGCTTGCAGGGGTTTGCTGTAGTCGCTTGGCACGCCCTGGATGTCAGCATGCAGTTTGTCGTTGTCGCGATTGACCTTCACGGTCGCGGCGGCGTAACCGTCGCGCTGCACGCTCTGGGTCAGGTAGTGCTCTACTGTTCGTTCCAGGCTCCAGTCACGAAAGCAGATGACATTGCAGTTGTTGGGGTAGGCAAACAACCGGGTCACGCGTTCCTGGCTGCCCAGGTCGATGCGGGTGTCAGCCAGGGCGGCGCTGCTCAAGGTCAGGGCGGCCAGGGCAAAGGTCAATGGAGCAGTCTTGTGCATGATTAACTCCTTGTCAGTTTCTCCCTGCAGTCGGGAGGCTTACCATACTGGAGGAATTTCCCGGGGGTTGGGAAGGGGTGCAAGCTGATGAATCCGTGGCGTAAGGCTGGTATTGGTGCAGGACTTTTGCTGACAGTGCTGGGCACTGCGCAGGCCGAGGAGCGTGACCTGCATCTGTTTGCCCAGTGGGCGGGCGATCATCAGACCCGGCCCTTTCGCCAGATGCTGGTGGATGCGCGCCTGTATGGGGTGGTGCCAATCCATCAACTGCTGCGCTCGGCCAGTGACTGGCGCTTATGCGGGGCCGAGCCGTTTGCGGTGGCGCCAGCGGCGCAGTGGCCGGCAGTGCGTTCGACCTTGCAGTTGCTCAAGACCCTGAACGATCAGGGCGTGCTCAAACGCTATGAAGTGGTGTCGGCCTACCGCAACCCGGTGCTCAACCGCTGCGCTGGAGGCGCCGTGGCCAGCGCCCATACCCGCGCCTTTGCGGTCGACTTGCTGTTGCCGGACTGGGCCGATCCGGCGCCGCTGTGCCGCTTCTGGCAGGCCCACGGCAAGGGCTGGAACATGGGCCTGGGGCGATATCCATCGGGGCGCATTCACATCGACACGGCAGGCTACCGCAGCTGGGGTGGCGACTTCGGCAGCGGCTCCTCCTTCTGCGTCCCGGCGATGTCCGGCAAGGCTCAGGCCAGGTGAGCCAGGCAAGCGTGTGATTGCTCGATCACCCATTCGGCGAAGCAGCGGCTTTTGCCATCGTCAAGAATCGCCCGGGGACTGAGCAGGTAGTAGGCTGATTGATCCTGGAGGAAGCCGCGTGGCGCCTGCAGTTGGCCGCTGTCGATTTCGTCCTGGACCATCAAGCGCGAAGCCATGGCCACGCCCAGCCCGGCGGCCGCCGCCTGGATGCACAGGTAAAAGTGCTCGTAATCGGCGCGGCTGCTGCCTTTGGCCGATTCGCCGCTTTGGCGCAGCCAGGTAGCCCAGGCATTGGGCCGCGAAGTACTGTGCAGCAGGCGTTGGCCGGCCAGGCCTGGTTCGGGCAGGGCATGGTCGGCACTGCACACCGGCCCGACCCATTCGTCGCAGATCTTCAGTGCATGCAGGTTGGCATCCCAGCGAAAATCATCGCGGCGCAGGGCCAGGTCGACACCGCTGCGGGCGAAGTCGATCGGCCCGCCGGCCGCCACCAGGTGCAGGTGAATATCCGGGTGGGCGGCATGAAAGGCCGGTAACCGGGGGATCAGCCAGCGCATGGCGATGGTCGGCTCGCACGACAGCACCAGCACGTTCTCCCGCGCCTGTTGCTGCAGGCGGTACACCGCGCCCTCCAGTTGTTCGAACACCGACAGGGTGGTGCCGTGCAGGGCGCGCCCGGCGGCGGTGAGAAAGATCGCTCGGTTGCGCCGCTCGAACAGTTGCACCCCCAGCGACTCTTCCAGCAGGCGTACCTGCCGGCTCACGGCGCCGTGGGTGACATTGAGCAACTCGGCAGCGCGCACGAAGCTCTGGGTTTGTGCGGCGACGTCGAAATAGCGAAAGGCTGAAAGCGCAGGCAGTTTCATATCTGTGAGAAAAACTAGCGGATTTCACTCACTATAAATCGCTTTTTGCCTTGCCCGAAGCTTTCGATAATGGCGGCGCGCAGACGTATCTGTGCATTGGCCTAGCAGATCGAGGAGCTTTACGTGAATGAAATCATCGCTGTTGCCCTGTTCACCGTGCTGGCGGTGATCAGCCCGGGCGCCGACTTTGCCATGGTGACCCGCAGCAGTTACGCCTTCGGCCGGCGTGCGGGCTTGGCCGCGGCCCTGGGCATTGCCCTGGGGGTGCAGGTGCATGTGCTGTACACCGTGTTGGGCATTGCGGTGATCATCAGCCAGAGTCCGGCGCTGTTTCTGGCCATGAAGGTGCTGGGGGCGGGGTACCTGATTTATCTTGGCTACAAGTCGCTGACCAACACCACGCGGATTTCCCTGGACGGTGCCAGCGCCCGTCAGCTCGGGGTGCTGGCGGCTTTGCGCTCGGGCTTTCTGACCAATGCCCTGAACCCCAAGACCATGCTCTTTGTGGTCAGCGCCTACACCCAGGTGGTGCAACCGGGCAGCTCGCTGGCGATCAACTTCGGCTATGGCGCGTTCATGTCGTTCGCCCATTGGCTGTGGTTCAGCCTGGTGGCGGTATTCTTCTCGAGCGCGGTATTGCGCCGGGCCATGCTTGAGCGCCAACGCCTGGTCGATCGGGTGATTGGCGTGGCCTTGATCGGCCTGGGGGTGGCAGTGGTGTTTGCCAATGTACGTTAAGCGGGCAGGGTAAAAATCGCAGGCATGAAAAAAGGGCTTACCTTGCGGTAAGCCCTTTTTAGTACTTGGTGGCTACACAGGGACTTGAACCCCGGACCCCAGCATTATGAATGCTATGCTCTAACCAACTGAGCTATGTAGCCAAGTGGCGCGCATTATTCGCCTGAAACGGATTTGTGTCAACACTCTTTTTCAAAAAAATTAACGCGCGATCAACTGCTTAGCCATTTATGGGCTCAGCACGATGATCCATTGCCCGGCCAGGCTGCTCACGCTCAGGTTCTGATTGCGGGCCAGAGCATTGATTGCGCTGCTGGCCTGGTCGAGGTTGAAGCTGCCGCTGACCGGGCGCCGACCGACCTGTTCGTCGATGTACAACAGGCGGCTGCCCTGGTACTCGGCAAGCTGTTCCAGCACCTGGCGCAACGGCACATCGCGTACCCGCAGTTGGCCCTCGCGCCAGGCCAGCCGGCGTTCGGCATCGACCTTCTCGACCTGGTCCAGGCGGCTGCCGTTCAGGGTCACGCGCTCACCGGGGGCGAGCATGCGTTTGTCGGCGCCGCTGCTGACCTCGACCTTGCCTTTGAGCAGCACCACTTCATCATGATCGCGGCCGCGGCTGACGGAGAAGCGCGTACCCAGCACCTGCACCTGCGCCTGATCGATGTTGACGACAAAAGGCCGGCCATCGTGGGTCACTTCAATGAACATCTGCCCTTGCACCAGGCGCAGTGTGCGCACAGGCCCACGCAGGTCGACATCTACGGCGCTGGCGCTGTCGAGGGTCAGCCGCGAGCCATCGGCCAGCTGGATCTGCCGGCGTTCGCCTACGGCGGTAGCGACATCGCTGTTCAGGCGCTGCAGCAACGGCAATTGCAGCATCACCAGGGCGCTGATCAGCAAGAGGCTGGCCGCCACTGCCCAAACGCCCCAGGAGCGTGGCGCCACGCGGCGTTCGATCTTGTGCAGGCGGCGCGCCGGCAGCTCCAGTTGGTTTGGCGACGGGGTCATGGCAGGTCAGTGGGCATGGCGTATGCGGGCCTCGGATAGGCGGGCAGTGGAGTCTGTAAAGGCGCACTGACTCTATAGCTATTGAGAATCATTAGCAAGCACGTCAAAAATGCGTTGGTCGAAAAGAATAGTGCGCTTGCTAACGATTTCTGGATAATTGGATCCCGCCCAACGGATGGAAGCTTTTATCATGGCTGTGAGCACTGCCTCGTCGTCACCCGCCAGTACCGCCACTGCCCAGAGCAGCCCGCTGGTGATGCGCATCATCGCCGCCTGTGCCCTCGCGCATTTGATCAACGACCTGATCCAGTCGGTGCTGCCGTCGATCTATCCTCTGCTTAAGGCCAACTACGGCTTGAGCTTCGCCCAGGTCGGGATGATCACCCTGACCTTCCAGATCACCGCCTCGTTGCTGCAGCCCTGGGTGGGTTTCTATACCGATCGCAAGCCGATGCCGAACCTGCTGCCGCTGGGCACCCTGTGCACCCTGGTGGGTATTGTCATGCTCGCGTATGTCGCCAGCTTCCCGATGATCCTCCTGGCGGCGGCGCTGGTGGGCATTGGTTCGTCGACCTTCCACCCGGAAACCTCGCGTATTGCCCGGCTGGCCTCAGGCGGGCGCTTTGGCCTGGCGCAGTCGAGCTTTCAGGTCGGCGGCAACGCAGGCTCCGCCTTTGGCCCGTTGTTGGCGGCGGCGATCATCATCCCCTTCGGCCAGGGCAATGTGGTGTGGTTCGGCCTGTTCGCCGTCTGCGCTGTGCTGGTCACCTATGGCCTGAGCCGCTGGTACAGGGAACACCTGAACCTGTTCAAGGCCAAGCAAGGCCAGCGCGCCACCCATGGCCTTTCCCGCCAGCGGGTGATCGGCGCCCTGGTGGTGCTGGGGCTGCTGGTGTTCTCCAAGTACTTCTACATGTCCAGCTTCACCAGCTACTTCACGTTCTACCTGATCGAGAAGTTCGACCTCTCGGTGGCCAGCTCGCAGTTACACCTGTTCCTGTTCCTCGGCGCAGTAGCGGCCGGGACCTTTTTTGGCGGGCCGATCGGTGACCGCATCGGGCGCAAGGCGGTGATCTGGTTCTCGATCCTCGGCGTCGCGCCCTTCACCCTGTTGCTGCCTTATGTCGACCTGTTCTGGACCAGCGTGCTCAGCGTGATCATCGGCTTCATTCTCGCTTCGGCGTTCTCGGCCATCGTCGTCTACGCCCAGGAGCTGGTACCGGGCAATGTCGGCATGATCGCCGGGATCTTCTTCGGTCTGATGTTCGGCTTTGGCGGTATCGGTGCGGCGGCGCTGGGCTATCTGGCCGACCTCAAGGGCATCGAATACGTCTACAGCCTGTGCTCGTACCTGCCGCTGTTCGGCCTGCTGGCGATCCTCCTGCCGTCCACCGGCAAGCGTTGAGGCTGTCTAGCGATGCCGGTGGGCGCAGCTCATCGGCTGCCCGGCCAGTTCGCCGATCAGTGCCGCCAGGCGTTCGGTTTCGGCGCGGTTGAGGCGGTCGCTGCGCAGGACCTGCTCGCCAACGCCGAAACTGAAGTCCCAATCCAGATCCATCAGGTAGTACGTCGTTTCGTCGACAGGGCTGCACCACGTGGTGTGCGGCGCCTCGATAGCGTCGCCCATGAACTGCATGAAGGTCTCTTCGGCCACCTGTGTCTGCAGGTATTGCCCTGGCAGGCTGAAGTTCTCGCCCGCACAGACAAACGGCTGGCCGGGCTCGAATTCGAACAGGCGCACGACCTGCGCGGGGTCCGCTTCGATCCCTAGCCTGCGGAACAACTCGGCACTCGGTCGGTACAGCGGGCTGCACCAGAGGCTGTCGTCACTGTCGCCGGTTTCATCCAGGGCATCGGTCGCAGCGGGCTCGAGCCAGCCCAGGGTCAGCAGCTGTTGCTCCAGGCTTTTCCAGTCGGGCGCGGGCAGGTGGCGATAGCGGGGGAAAATGAACTGATGATGTTCGGACATGCGCTGATCCTCTTCCATGATGGCGCGAGAGTAGCACAGCGAGATTGACGTCTGGCCCGGGCTTCCCCTAGAGTGCCGGCCTGCCTTTTTTCTGTAGTCGACCCATGAACCGCTTCTCCCGTCCTTGCGCCATCCAGCCGGCTGTTATCCAGGCCGTCGTGTGCGACTGGCCGTGTGACACAGTGCTCAAGCGTCGGCGCAGCGTGTTGTTCGCGTTTACCTTCTCGCCGCACCTTCACATCTCCTGACCCTGCGGCTGTATGCCCGGCGTTCTGCCGTGGCTGAGCTCGCCGCTAACCGAATCCTTTTACGGTCATGTATGCGCCTGCGCAGGTGCGATGTCGTGCCTGCGCCGGTGAGTCTGGAGTTGTGATGAATATGCGTTTGTTGCTGGGCTTGTTGTTTGCGGTGTCGGTGGTCGGTTTCAGCCTCGGGGCGAGCTTGCCGCTGGTGTCCCTGCGTTTGCTCGACGCCGGTGCCAGTACTTTGCAGATCGGTATCGTCTCGGCGATTCCGGCCGCGGGGATGATGCTGTCGGCGTTCATGGTCGATGCCTGTTGCCGGCACCTGACCCGGCGCACCATCTACCTGTTGTGCTTCGGCCTGTGCACCCTGAGCATCGGTTTGCTTGAGTGGGGCTTCTCTTCGATCTACTTGCTCGGGCTGTTGCGGCTGGGGCTGGGGATCGGCATGGGCATCGCGATTATCCTCGGCGAGTCGTGGGTCAACGAGCTGAGTCCGGAGCACAACCGCGGCAAGATCATGGCCCTGTACGCCACGGCGTTCACCGGTTTCCAGATGCTCGGCCCGGCAATGCTGGCGCTGCTCGGGGCACAGAGCACCTGGGTGACGACAGTGGTGACCGCCTGCTACGGCCTGGCGCTGCTGTGTATCGTGCTGACGGTGCCCAATGATCATGTCGAGCATGGCGAGGAGGGCGGCAAGAGCTTTTCCCTGGCGGGCTTTTTCCGCGTGGCGCCGGCCTTGTGCATGGGCGTGCTGTTCTTCTCGTTCTTCGATGCAGTGATTCTTTCGCTGCTGCCGGTGTACGCCACCAACCATGCCTATGCCGTGGGGGTGGCGGCGTTGATGGTGACGGTGATCCTTACCGGCGACATGCTCTTCCAGCTGCCGATCGGCTGGCTGGCCGACCGCTGCGAGCGCACGACGGTACACCTGGTGTGCGGCGTGGTGGCGATGTTGATCGGCCTGGCGCTGCCGTGGCTGATCGGCATGCAATGGTTGCTATGGCCAGCACTGGTGCTGCTCGGTGCGGTGGCAGGCGGGGTCTACACCCTGGCGCTGGTGCTGATCGGCCAGCAGTTCAAGGGCCAGGACCTGGTCACCGCCAATGCCAGCGTCGGCTTGCTCTGGGGCGTCGGCAGCCTGCTCGGGCCGCTGATCAGCGGTGCGGCCATGGACGTTGCGCCCCATGGCCTGCCGATGGCCCTGACGGCCATGGCGGCGCTGTTCGTGGTGTTCGCCCGCAGTGCCCGGCGGCGGGCCTTCAGGGCCCAGCGCGCCGATCAGGGCACTCTGTAGCACACTTGCAGCGGTGTCGCGCGCCAGGTGTCTTTCAGAAGCGCTCGGGAACCATTCGCGACGTGTAGCCGGTGCTTTTGTCGCGCCCGATCTTGCCGCGCTTGGGCAGCTCGATCTTCTGCTTGTGGGTGATGTCCTCGTAGGGCACTTGCTTGAGCAAGTGGCTGATGATATTCAGGCGCACCCGTCGTTTGTCCTCGGAAGGGGCCACGTACCAGGGGGCCCATGAGGTATCCGAGGCGGCGAACATCTCATTGCGCGCACGGGTGTAGTCGTCCCAGCGGGTGAAGGACTTGAGGTCCATCGGGGTCAGTTTCCAGATCTTGCGACCGTCGGTGATGCGCTCTTTCAGGCGCCGTTCCTGCTCCTGGGGACTGACTTCCAGCCAGTACTTGATGAGAACGATGCCGGATTCGACCAGCATCTTCTCGAACGATGGCACCACCGAAAGAAACTTGCGGGACTGCTCCTCGGTACAGAAACCCATCACCCGCTCAACGCCGGCGCGGTTGTACCAGCTGCGGTCGAAGATCACCACTTCCCCGGCCGAGGGCATGTGCTGTATGTAGCGCTGGGCGTACATCTGGCTTTTTTCCCGTTCGGTCGGTGCTGGCAGCGCCACTACGCGAAACACCCTGGGGCTGACGCGTTCGGTGATGGCCTTGATCGTGCCGCCCTTGCCGGCACCGTCGCGACCTTCGAAGACGATGCAGACTTTCAGGCCCTTGGCTACCACCCATTGCTGCAACTTGACCAGCTCGACGTGCAGGGCCTTGAGTGCTTGCTCGTACTCTTTACGGGGGAGGCGTTCGCTGTTGCTTTGCTTTTCCTTCTTTTTAGCCATGCGCCGATACCTGGTCTGTGGACGAAAGCCGTTTGAATGCGGCTTTGAGTATAGACCTGGGTATTGGCCAGCGTTTGTGCGCAACGCAGGCAAAGAAAAACCCCTTGAAGCATAGCCTCAAGGGGTTTCGGGCTCATCAGGGAGCGGATCAGACGTTGAAGCGGAAGTGCATCACATCACCGTCTTTGACGATGTAGTCCTTGCCTTCCAGGCGCCATTTACCGGCTTCCTTCGCGCCGCCTTCACCCTTGTACTGGATGAAGTCGTCGTAGCCGACCACTTCGGCACGGATGAAGCCTTTCTCGAAGTCGGTGTGGATCACGCCGGCTGCTTGCGGGGCGGTGGCGCCGACGCGGACGGTCCAGGCGCGGACTTCCTGCACGCCGGCGGTGAAGTAGGTCTGCAGGTTGAGCAGCGAGTAACCGGCGCGGATCACGCGGTTCAGGCCTGGCTCTTCGAGGCCCAGGGCTTCGAGGAACATGTCCTTCTCTTCACCGTCGTCGAGCTCGGCGATCTCGGCTTCGATCTTGTTGCACACCGGCACCACGATCGCGCCTTCTTCTTCGGCGATCGCGCGGACCACGTCCAGGTGCGGGTTGTTGTCGAAACCGTCTTCGGCAACGTTGGCGATGTACATCACAGGCTTACTGGTCAGCAGGTGGAAGCCGCGGATCAGGGCCTTCTCGTCGTCCGCCATGTTCTTCATCAGGCTGCGCGCTGGCTTGCCTTCGGTGAAGTGCGGGATCAGTTTTTCGAGGATGGCTTTCTGTGCCAGGGCATCCTTGTCACCGCCCTTGGCGTTGCGCGCAACCTTCTGCAGTTGCTTCTCGCAGCTGTCGAGGTCGGCGAAGATCAGTTCCAGGTCGATGATCTCGATGTCGCGCTTGGGGTGGACGCTGTTGGAGACGTGAATTACGTTCTCGTCTTCGAAGCAGCGCACCACGTGGGCGATGGCGTCGGTCTCGCGGATGTTGGCGAGGAACTTGTTGCCCAGGCCTTCACCTTTCGAGGCACCGGCGACCAGGCCGGCGATGTCGACGAATTCCATGGTGGTCGGCAGCACGCGGTTCGGCTTGACAATGGCCGCCAGGGCGTCCAGGCGTGCATCAGGCATCGGCACGATGCCGCTGTTCGGCTCGATGGTGCAGAACGGGAAGTTCTCAGCGGCGATGCCGGATTTGGTCAAGGCGTTGAACAGGGTGGACTTGCCGACGTTGGGCAGGCCGACGATGCCGCAATTGAAACCCATGGTGAATCCCTCTTCGTGGAGTCAGGCCTTTTGGCTGTGCAGCTCTCTCATCGCACGCGTCCAGTCGCCGGCGAGGATGTCCGGCAGCACGCCGAGGGCAAAATCGATACTGGCGTCCAGCTTCTCCTGCTCGGCGCGTGGCGCCTTGCCGAGGACGAAACCGGAGACCCTGCTGCTGTCACCCGGGTGGCCGATGCCAAGCCGCAGACGGTGAAAGTCATTCTGGTTGCCGAGCTGGGCGATGATGTCGCGCAGCCCGTTGTGCCCGCCGTGGCCGCCGCCCTTCTTGAGCTTGGCGACGCCGGGAGGCAGGTCGAGTTCGTCGTGGGCCACCAGGATGGCATCTGGCGGGATGCGGAAAAAATTCGCCAGTGCAGCAACGGCTTGGCCGCTGCGGTTCATGTAGGTGGTCGGAATCAGAAGACGAACGTCGTTGCCCTGATGGCTGAATTTTGCCGTCAGGCCGAAATACTTGCGATCAGCAGTCAGGTTGACGCGCTGGGCGCTGGCAATGCGTTCTACGAAAAGAGCCCCTGCGTTATGCCGGGTCTGTTCGTATTCGGGGCCGGGGTTTCCCAGGCCGACGATCAGTTGGATGGCGGTCACGTCAGGGGCTCTTCCTTGGAGTTGTGGGTTACAGCGCTGGGCGCTGTAACCCGGTCAACACCGGCGTGCCGAGTAGATTACTCAGCAGCGCCTTCTGCAGCTTCAGGCGCAACACGCGGAGCGTGAACGTTGGCAACAGCCAGGTCGTTACCGTGAGCCAGAGCGACGAATTCAACGCCTTTCGGAGCTTTGAGGTCCGACAGGTGGATGATCGCGCCGACGGCGGCGTTGGCCAGGTCGACTTCGATGAACTCAGGCAGGTCTTTGGCTTCGCAGGAAACTTCGATCTCGTTGATAACGTGGGAGATCTCGCCGCCTTTCTTGACCGGAGCTTCTTCGTTGATGAAGTGCACGGGTACTTTGGCGGTCAGTTTCTGGCCAGCAACAACGCGGACGAAGTCAGCGTGCAGGATGAACTGCTTGGCTGGGTGACGCTGCATCGCTTTAACAACGACATTTTCTTTCTTGCCGTCGATGTTCAGTTCGATAACGTGGCTGTAAGCAGCTTCGTTTTCGAACAGCTTGGCGATTTCCTTGGCCACGATGGTCAGGGATTGAGCTTCTTTGTCACCACCGTAAACAACGGCAGGGATCTGGGCGGCGAGACGACGCAGGCGGCGGCTCGCACCTTTCCCCAGGTCGGTACGCGCTTGGGCGTTCAGAGTGAAATCAGTCATTTTGTATCTCCAAAATAGCCATCTCCCGCAGGCGTTTGCGACCAGCGCCAAACGGGGTGGGCAAAAAAGCCCCGCCCCAACAACCAGTGTTGGGGCGGGGCGCTTTTCGTCAACGAGAGGTTCGCGAGGGTAAAACCCTCAGCGGAACATCGCGCTGATCGATTCTTCATTGCTGATGCGGCGAACCGCCTCGGCAACAACCGGTGCGATATCCAGTTGACGGATACGGTCACAGGCTTGTGCTGCAGCGGACAGCGGGATGGTGTTGGTCACCACCAGTGCGTCCAGCACGGAGTTCTCGATATTCTCGATCGCCCGACCCGACAGGACAGGGTGCGTGCAGTAGGCGTAAACCTTGGCAGCGCCGTGTTCTTTCAGGGCCTTGGCCGCGTGGCACAGGGTGCCGGCGGTGTCGACCATGTCGTCGACGAGAATACAGGTACGTCCTTCGACGTCGCCGATGATATGCATCACTTCGGAGTGATTGGCCTTTTCACGGCGTTTGTCGATGATGCCCAGATCAACGCCCAGGGACTTGGCAACAGCACGTGCACGCACGACGCCGCCGATGTCCGGGGACACGATCATGAGGTTCTCGAAACGCTGGTCTTCGATGTCATCCACCAGAACGGGGGAGCCGTAGATGTTATCTACCGGAATATCGAAGAAGCCTTGGATCTGGTCAGCGTGCAGGTCGACGGTGAGAACACGGTCGATACCTACGACGGTGAGCATGTCAGCGACGACTTTGGCGCTGATAGCTACACGCGCCGAACGCGGACGGCGATCCTGGCGGGCATATCCGAAGTAAGGAATCACGGCAGTGATTCGGGAAGCTGAGGAGCGGCGGAAGGCATCGGCCATCACTACCAGTTCCATCAGGTTATCGTTGGTTGGCGCGCAAGTCGGCTGAATGATGAAAACGTCCTTACCACGAACATTTTCATTAATCTCAGTGCTGATTTCGCCGTCGGAGAATTTTCCGACAGAAACATCACCCAGTGGGATATGCAGCTGACGTACGACACGCCGAGCCAGATCGGGGTTAGCGTTCCCCGTAAAGACCATCATCTTGGACACGCGCAGTACCTGAAGGCTGAGGGTATACCTGGATGAGTATAAGGAAATGGCAGGGGCGGCTGGATTCGAACCAACGCATGGCAGGATCAAAACCTGCTGCCTTACCGCTTGGCGACGCCCCTGTATCTGTTGCTACGAGTACCTGGTACTCGATTCCTAGAGCAGACTCTGCAGCTTACGATGCAACATCGAAACGTTGCTTCCCTTAGCTACAAACCCTGTTTGGGTCTCTGCAAGAAGGGCCAAAACTTTATCAGCTTCAGCTTTGTTTGGGAAGGCCCCAAACACACAACTTCCAGTTCCGGTAAGTCGAGCGTCAGTGAATTCGTTTAACAAGTTCAACGATTTGCGTACCTCTGGGTAACGCTGCTCTACCACCGGTTGGCAGTCATTTCGACTGTTTCCCTTGGGAACGGGGCGCATCTTAAGGGGCAAGGAATCACGTGTCAACAGCGGATCTGAAAAAATTTCTGCTGTGCTAACAAATACTTGCGGGACCAGCACAACGTACCAGGGCTCTTCGGGGTCGACCGGGGTCAGCTTCTCGCCCACGCCCTCGGCGAACGCCGCATGGCCGCGGACGAAAACCGGCACGTCGGCGCCCAGGGTCAGGCCCAGCTCGGCAAGTTGGTCTTCGCTCAAACCCAGTTGCCATAAATGATTGAGGCCGAGCAGGGTGGTGGCGGCATCGGAGCTGCCGCCGCCAATGCCGCCGCCCATCGGCAGGATTTTCTTCAGCCAGATATCCACGCCCTTGCTGCAACCGCTCAGGGCCTTGAGCTTGCGCGCGGCCTTGACTATCAGGTTGCTGTCGTGGGGGAGATTGGCAATCTCGCTGTGCAGGCGCACTTCACCGTCTTCGCGCAAGGCGAAGGAAAGCTCGTCGGCATGATCGAGAAACTGGAACAGGGTTTCCAGCTCATGGTAGCCGTCAGGGCGGCGACCAAGAATGTGCAGCATCAGGTTGAGTTTGGCCGGTGCCGGCAGGGTCAGCATTGCAGTGTTCATAGATCAGTGGCCCAGTTGCCGTGGTTGCCAGTTCTTGACCACCAGGGTCACGTCGAGGTTCTGCCCGTGCAGTTTGATGCGCTCGGGCAGCCAGTAGCCGTTTTGTTCGGCGTAGCTCAGGTACTGCACGTCCCAGCCGTCCTGCTTGAGGCTGGCCAGGCGGCTGTCACTGTCGAGGGTCAGCTGGCTTTTGCTGTCGGGGGCGGGCAGGCCACGAATCCACCAGACCAGGTGCGAGACCGGCAGCTCCCAGCCCAGTTGCTCTTCGAGCAGGGCTTCGGGGCTTTTTGCCTCGAAGCGGCCCTGGTTGGCGACTTCCAGGGTGACGCCACCGGGGCGTCCGGTCAGGCGCGCGGCGCCGCGGCCCAGTGGGCCGGACAGGCGGATGTCGTAGTAATCCTGGCGTTGCAGCCAGAACAGCGTGCCACTGCCGGAGTCTTTCGGCGCGCGGATGCCGACCTTGCCGTTGATTTGCCAGCCGTCGAGGGTGCTCAGCTGTTGCTTGTGCTCACGCCACAGCTGTGGGCTGCCCTCGCCCCGCAGGGCCTCACGGGAGCCGAAGCCGGCACAGCCGGCAAGCAGGGCGATCAGGGTGAAGGTGATGCAGTGGCGCAAAAACATAGGCTTATAGAGTCTCGGATCCGGTCAGGCGCAGGACGGTTTTGCGCAGGATAGGGCTGTCGGGCTGGGCTTCAAAGCCCTTGGTCCAGACCTGGCGGGCTTCACGGCGCTTGCCGTTGGCCCAGAGTACTTCGCCCAGGTGGGCGGCCACTTCGTGATCGGGGAACCGCTCAAGGGCCTGGCGCAGCAGGCGCTCGGCTTCATCGAGGTTGCCCATGCGGTAGTTGACCCAGCCGAGGCTGTCGAGCACTGCCGGATCATCCGGGGTGATCTGGTGTGCCTTGTCGATCAGGGCCTTGGCTTCGGCGTAACGGCTGGTGCGGTCGGCCAGGGTGTAGCCCAGGGCGTTGAGGGCCATGGCGTTTTCCGGTTCGCGGCTGATGATGCTGCGCAAATCCTTTTCCATCTGCGTCAGGTCGTTGCGCTTTTCCGCCAGCATGGCGCGGGTGTACAGCAGGTTGAGGTCGTCCGGGTATTGCTTGATGGCCTGCTGCAGCACCTGCAGGGCCTGGGCGTCCTTGTCGTTGTTGCCTAGTGCTTCGGCTTCGATCAGGTACAACTGAATGGCGTAGTCGGGCTGGCTTTCCCGGGCTGCGGCCAGGCGCCGCGAAGCTTCGGCGCTGCGGCCGTTGGCGATGAGGATATCGGCCTGGCGCAATTGTGCCGGCAGGTAGTCGGTGCCGGGGCCGACCAGGGCGTATTCGTTCAGCGCGCTTTCGGGGTCGTTGCGTTCTTCATGGATGCGGCCCAGGTTCAGGTGTGCGGCATCGACATGGCTGTCGCGGGCGATCAGCTCTTCGAGGTAGCCGGCGCCTTCGTCCCAGTCCTTGGTTTCCAGGCTGATCAGGGCCAGCGAGTAGCGCAGCTCGTCGTCATCCGGGTACTGCTGGACCAGGCTGACGAACTCGGCCTTGGCATCGGCCAGGCGGTCCTGTTCGACCAGCATGCGCGCATAGGTCAGGCGCAGGCGTTTGTCGTCCGGGTACTGGCGAATGGTTTTTTGCAGCAGCGGCAGGGCCTCTTTGCCGCGGTCCAAGCCCTGCAGCAGGCGGGCACGCAACAATACCGGAGCGATCTCGCCGTCTTCGGGCGGGTGCTCTTCGAGCAGGTCGAGGGCTGCCTGGGCCTTGCCATCCTGTTGCAGCAGCAACGCCTTGCCGAACACCAACTGACTGTTGTCGGGGTATTTCACCAGCAGGCGGTCGAAACTTTTTTGCAGGCCCTCGCGGGTGTCCTGGTCGGTTTCCAGGGCCGACAGGGCGAGGAAGTCGAAGTGGGTGTCGCCCTGGCCCTGAAGGACTTTTTCCATGTGGGCCATGGACTCGTCATAGCGACCGCCGCGGGCCAGCTGGATGGCGGCGGCACGCTGGGCATCGAGGCTGTCCGGGGCGTTCTTTGCCCAGATCAGTGCGGTGTCCAGGGCAGCCTGGTCGGCACCCAGGTATTCGGCGATGCGGTAGGCGCGCTCGGAGATGCCTGGGTCCTGGGTCTTGATCGCCTGGCTGACGTAGTTGTCCAGGGCGATGTCGAAGCGGTCGCGCTGGCCGGCAAGTTCGGCGGCCAGCAGGCTGTAGACGGTGTCCTGGCTGAACGACCCGTAGACGGTGGGCTTGGCCGGTTGCACCGGGGCAGCCTCTGCAGGCGCCTTGGCATCCGGTGAATGCGGAGCCAGGGTCTGGCAGCCCTGGAGCAAGGCAAGGGCAAGGAGCAACGCGTAGGATCTATTCATAATCGGGATTTGGGCGGCTTACCAGCGGTCGGATCATCATGACACAAGCGCCGGGGCAAACCCATAAGCGAAGGTCTCGGTAGAGGTAGACTATAGAGACAATAGCGAGCGGTGGTTGTTCTGCGCCTTGCGAAGTAGGACAATTATCGGCTTCTCGTCACAATCAGCGACCTTGCATGGCCTTTCTTGCCCTCGGTATCAACCATAAGACTGCCTCGGTAGACGTACGCGAGCGCGTGGCGTTTACCCCTGAGCAGCTGGTGGACGCCTTGCAGCAGCTCTGCCGACTGACCGCCAGCCGCGAAGCCGCGATCCTTTCGACCTGCAACCGCAGCGAGCTTTATATAGAGCAGGACCACCTGGGCGCAGAGAGTATTCTGCGCTGGCTGGCCGAGTATCATCAGCTGAGCCTGGATGAACTGCGCGCCAGCGCCTACATCCATGAAGATCACGATGCTGTGCGGCACATGATGCGGGTAGCCTCCGGGCTCGATTCGCTGGTGCTGGGCGAGCCGCAGATCCTCGGGCAGATGAAGTCGGCCTATGCCGTGGCCCGCGAAGCCGGCACCATCGGGCCGCTGCTCGGGCGCCTGTTCCAGGCCACCTTCAGCGCCGCCAAGCAGGTGCGTACCGATACCGCCATCGGCGAAAACCCGGTGTCGGTGGCCTTCGCCGCCGTCAGCCTGGCCAAGCAGATCTTCAGCGACCTGGGCCGCAGCCAGGCACTGCTGATCGGCGCCGGTGAAACCATTACCCTGGTGGCCCGTCACCTGCACGAGCAGGGCGTACGGCGCATTGTCGTCGCCAACCGGACCCTGGAGCGCGCCAGCACCCTGGCCGAACAGTTCGGCGCCCATGCGGTATTGCTGGCCGACATTCCCCAGGAGCTGGTCAACAGCGATATCGTCATCAGTTCCACCGCCAGCCAATTGCCGATCCTCGGCAAGGGTGCGGTGGAAAGCGCCCTGAAGCAGCGCCGGCACAAGCCGATCTTCATGGTCGACATCGCCGTGCCGCGGGATATCGAACCGCAGGTTGGCGAGCTGGACGATGTGTACCTGTACACCGTCGATGACCTGCACGAGGTGGTCGCCGAAAACCTCAAGAGCCGCCAGGGTGCTGCCCAGGCCGCCGAAGAGCTGGTTTCGGTGGGCGCCGAAGATTTCATGCTGCGCCTGCGCGAGCTGGCTGCGGTGGATGTACTCAAGGCTTACCGTCAGCAGAGCGAACGCCTGCGCGACGAGGAGCTGCAAAAGGCCCAGCGCCTGCTGGCCAATGGCGCCAGCGCCGATGACGTGCTGGTGCAACTGGCCCGTGGCCTGACCAACAAACTGCTGCATGCGCCCAGCGTGCAGCTGAAAAAGCTCTCTGCCGAAGGCCGCCTCGATGCGCTGGCCATGGCCCAGGAACTCTTTGCCCTCTCCGAGGGTTCGACGGATAAAACCCCGCAATGAAAGCGTCGCTGCTGAATAAACTGGACACGCTCCAGGACCGCTTCGAGGAACTGACCGCCCTGCTGGGCGATGCCGAGGTCATTTCCGACCAGACTCGCTTTCGCGCCTATTCCCGTGAATACGCCGAAGTCGAGCCGGTCGCCGTTGCCTACGCCCAGTGGCGCAAGGTTCAGGATGACCTGGCTGGCGCCCAGGCGCTGCTCAAGGACAGCGATCCGGACCTGCGCGAAATGGCGGTGGAAGAAGTTCGCGAGGCCAAGGAGCAACTGGCTGTGCTGGAAAACCAGCTGCAGCGCATGCTGTTGCCCAAGGACCCCAACGACGGGCGCAATGTGTTCCTGGAAATCCGCGCCGGTACCGGCGGTGACGAAGCGGCGATCTTCTCCGGCGACCTGTTCCGCATGTACTCGCGCTACGCTGAAAAGCGCGGCTGGCGCCTGGAAATTCTCTCGGAGAACGAAGGCGAGCATGGCGGTTACAAGGAGATCATCGCCCGGGTCGAAGGCGACAGCGTCTATGGCAAGCTGAAGTTCGAGTCCGGTGCCCACCGCGTCCAACGTGTGCCGGAAACCGAATCCCAGGGCCGTATCCACACCTCGGCCTGCACCGTGGCGGTGCTGCCCGAGCCGGACGAGCAGGTCGCGATCGAGATCAACCCGGCGGACCTGCGCGTTGATACCTACCGCGCCTCCGGTGCCGGTGGTCAGCACATCAACAAGACCGACTCGGCGATCCGCATCACCCACTTGCCCACCGGCATCGTCGTCGAGTGCCAGGAAGAACGTTCCCAGCACAAGAACCGCGCCCGGGCCATGTCCTGGCTGTCGGCCAAGCTCAACGACATCCAGACCAGCGCGGCGCAGAATGCCATGGCCAGCGAGCGCAAGCTGCTGGTTGGCTCCGGTGATCGCTCCGAACGGATTCGTACCTACAACTATCCACAGGGGCGGGTAACCGATCACCGCATCAACCTGACCCTGTATTCCCTGGATGATGTTCTGGCCGGTGGGGTGGATGCGGTCATCGAGCCATTGCTGGCCGAGTATCAGGCTGACCAACTGGCTGCACTGGGTGAGTAAATGACGATTATTGCCAGCTTGCTCCGCGGCGCGGAGCTGCCGGATTCGCCGACGGCGCGTCTGGATATCGAACTGCTGTTGGCTGCGGCCATCGGCAAGTCGCGCAGCTACCTGCACACCTGGCCGGAGCGGATTGTCAGCAGCGAAGCGGCGCTGACCTTTGCCGATTACCTGCAGCGCCGGCGCGCCGGTGAGCCGGTCGCCTATATCCTCGGTCAGCAGGGGTTCTGGAACCTCGACCTGGAAGTGGCGCCGCACACCCTGATCCCGCGACCGGAAACCGAACTGCTGGTCGAAACCGCCCTGCAGTTGCTGCCGGCAAGTGCGGTCAAGCTGCTCGATCTGGGCACCGGTACCGGCGCGATTGCCCTGGCCCTGGCCAGTGAGCGCCCGCAGTGGCAGGTCACTGCGGTTGACCGGGTGCTGGAAGCCGTGGCCCTGGCCGAGCGTAACCGTCAGCGCCTGCAACTGAACAACGTGACGGTGCGCAGCAGCCACTGGTTCGATGCCCTGGGCGGCGAGCGCTATGACCTGATCATCAGCAACCCGCCGTACATTGCCGCTGCCGACCCGCACCTGGTGGCCGGTGACGTGCGCTTTGAGCCAAGCAGCGCGCTGGTCTCCGGCGACGATGGCCTGGACGATCTGCGCAGCATCATCAGTCAGGCGCCGGCGCACCTGCTGCCCGGCGGCTGGCTGCTGCTCGAGCACGGTTATGATCAGGCCGCCGCCGTGCGCGAGCTGCTGGCCCGGCATGATTTCGAACAGATCGAAAGCCGCCTTGACCTTAATGGCCACGAGCGCATCACCCTGGGCCGGCTGTCGTGCTGACCGATCAGGAGCTGTTGCGCTACAGCCGGCAGATCCTCCTGGCGCAGGTGGATATCGACGGTCAGCTGCGCCTGAAAAACAGCCGGGCACTGGTTGTCGGCCTGGGCGGCCTGGGTTCGCCGGTCGCCTTGTACCTGGCGGCTGCCGGTGTTGGCGAACTGCACCTGGCCGATTTCGATACGGTGGACGTCACCAACCTGCAGCGCCAGGTCATGCACGACAGCGCATCGGTGGGCATGAGCAAAGTCGATTCGGCACTGGTACGCCTCGCGGCGATCAACCCGGAAATCACGTTGCTCGCCCATCGCCACGCCCTGGACGAAGACTCCTTGGCCGAGGCGGTCAAGGCGGTGGACCTGGTGCTGGATTGCTCGGACAACTTCGCCACCCGCGAAGCGGTCAATGCCGCCTGCGTGGCCCTGGGCAAGCCGTTGGTCAGCGGCGCGGCGATTCGCCTGGAAGGGCAGTTGTCGGTGTTCGACCCGCGCCGCCCTGAAAGCCCGTGCTACCACTGCCTGTACGGCCATGGCAGCGAAGCCGAGCTGACCTGCAGTGAAGCCGGTGTACTCGGCCCGTTGGTCGGTCTGGTCGGCAGCCTGCAAGCGCTTGAGGCACTGAAGCTGCTGGCCGGGTTTGGCGAACCGCTGGTAGGGCGCTTGTTGCTGATCGATGCCCTGGGCAGCCGTTTCCGTGAGCTGCGGGTCAAGCGCGACCCGGGCTGCAGCGTCTGTGGCAAGGATCATGGCTGACGGCGCGGCGGCGCCGGTCGGCGTCTTCGATTCCGGTGTTGGCGGCCTGTCGGTACTGGCCGAGATCCAGCGCCTGCTGCCCAATGAGTCGCTGCTGTATGTCGGCGATTGCGGGCACATTCCCTATGGTGAGAAGTCGCCGGCATTCATTCGCCAGCGCTGTCGCATCGTCGCTGAGTTCTTCCGTGAGCAGGGTGCCAAGGCCATGGTCCTGGCCTGTAACACCGCGACGGTAGCCGCGGTGGCTGATTTGCGTGAACAGTATCCGCAGTGGCCACTGGTGGGGATGGAGCCAGCGGTAAAGCCTGCGGCTGCCGCTACCCGTAGTGGCGTGGTCGGTGTGCTGGCCACCACCGGTACCCTGCAAAGCGCCAAGTTCGTCGCCTTGCTCGATCGTTTTGCCAACGATGTGCAGGTTGTTACCCAGCCTTGCCCAGGCCTGGTGGAGTGCATCGAAGCGGGCGACCTGAACAGCCCGGTGGTGCGCGAACTGCTGCAAGGCTATGTAAATCCCTTGCTCGACGCTGGCTGCGACACGCTGATCCTGGGCTGCACCCATTACCCCTTCCTCAAGCCTCTGCTGGCGGAAATGGTCCCGGCCTCGGTGGCAATTATCGATACCGGCGCTGCGGTTGCCCGCCAATTGCAGCGCCTGCTTGGCGAGCGTCACTTGCTGGCCGCGGGACCGGCACAGGACGCGCAATTCTGGACCAGTGCCAGCCCCGAACATTTGCGAAAGATCCTTCCAATGTTGTGGAATAAATCTGACAGTGTGCGAAGCTTCACGATGTAAAAGAGTGTGAAAAGCACTCAACATTGACTGAACTAACGCAACGCCGCCGATTTTGATTTTATTGTCTGGTGAGACAGAGAAACCAACAACAGCATTAGGAAAAAGGATGTTTCTCATGAAGAAACTGCTTTGTTTGGCTGCGCTTGCAGCCGTTACCCTGGGGCAATCTTTTACCATTCAAGCAGCGGACGTGTCGTTGTCGGTCGGGCAGACCGGCGATTCGACCATGACCTATCGGCTGGGCCTGCAATCGAACTGGGATGCCAGTTGGTGGCAAACTAGCGTAGGCCGCATTACCGGTTATTGGGATGGTGCCTACACCTATTGGGATGGCGATGAAACCGCCAGCAACCACAGCCTGTCGTTTTCACCTGTGTTCGTTTACGAGTTCGCCGGTGAGTCGGTTAAACCCTACATCGAAGCCGGGATCGGTGTGGCAGCGTTTTCCAGTACTGAACTTGAGAGTAATGAACTTGGCTCCTCTTTCCAGTTCGAAGACCGTATCGGCTTCGGCCTGCGTTTTGCCGGCGGACATGAAGTGGGCGTACGCGCGATCCACTATTCCAATGCCGGGCTGAAGATGCCCAACGACGGTGTGGAAAGTTACTCGCTGCACTACCGTATGCCGCTCTGACCTCAGCAGCGACAGCCCTGGGTTTTACACAGGGCTTGAAGGTTGTTCGGGCAATGGCCAGAGGCTGTTGAGATTCAGGGCTTCGAACAGCAACTCCGGGGCCCGCTCAGGTAGCCGCTGGATCAACACATCGGCGGCGCTTTCTGCGGTCCACTCTTGCGGCATGACCTGCATCGCCACCAGCGGCACTTTCAGCGCCTGGGGCGCGACCAGGGTCAGGTCGATGCCTTTGCTTGCCAAGTGCTGGCGCTCGGTGCGAAACACTTCTGCCAGGCTGTTGTCCGGCGTTGCCGGCTGACTTGGTTCGTAGAGTTGCAGCGCTGAATAGCGACTGAGCACTGCCATGATCTGCGGCGACTGACCGTTCTCCAGCAGTGGCAGTGCACTGTGTAGGCAATGGACCGAAGCGCTCAGGTTGCTGCTGGCGATCGCTTCGAAAATTGCCGTCGGCGGAATACTCGCGTCGAGATAATCGCAGGTTCCGGCATTGACCAGCAGGCAATCAAGGGCACCCCACTGCGCCTGGAGTCGCTGGCCTGCCTGCGCCGCCTGGGCGGCATCGGTCAAATTGCCATCGAGCAGCAACAACTGCTGCGGGTTCAGTTGCGACAGCCCCTGTAGTTCGGTTGATGCCCGCCCGCTGGCGGCAACCTTCCAGCCCTGTGCAAGCAGCTGTTGCACCAACGCCAGACCCAGGCCGGAGCCTGCACCGGTGACCCACACCTTGCGCGCGATAGGTTCGATCACGTTACTGCCCTCTCTTCCTGCCGCGTGGGTAAATTCTTGAATGCATTCAACGCACGTTGGCGACTGCTACCGAGGTCCACAATAGGTTGTGGATAAAGATTAGTAGCAAAAAGATCGCCAGTAGGCACAGGATTGTGGATGTTTTTTTCATCCAGGCTAGCCAGTTCCGGGAGCCACTGCCGAATGAAGTGACCGGCGCGGTCGAAACGCAGAGACTGGCTCAGGGGATTGAAGATACGAAAATAGGGCGCTGCGTCGGTGCCGGTCGAGGCACTCCACTGCCAACCACCATTGTTGGCGGCCAGGTCACCGTCGATCAGGTGACGCATGAAAAAGCGTTCGCCTTCGCGCCAATCGATCAGCAGGTTCTTGGTCAGGAACATGGCGACAACCATGCGCAGGCGGTTGTGCATCCAGCCGGTGGCGAGCAATTGGCGCATGGCGGCGTCGATGATCGGGATCCCGGTTTGCCCCTGCTGCCAGGCCTTGAGCTCATCCGGCGCGTGACGCCAGGGTAGGGCTTCGGTTTCCGCGCGAAAGGCGCGGTGCCTGGAGACGCGCGGGTAGCCCACCAGAATGTGCTTGTAGAACTCGCGCCAGAGCAGTTCGTTGATCCAGGTCACCAGGCCCTGGTTACCGCTGTCGAACTCGCCGAAGTTGTTGCTCAACGCCGCATGCAGGCATTGACGTGGCGAAATCACCCCGGCCGCCAGGTAAGCCGACAGTTGGCTGGTGCCGGCGACGGCGGGAAAATCGCGCTGCTTCTGATAGTCCTCGGCACATTCGTCGGTGAAGCGTCGCAGGCGGCGCCGGGCTTCTTCTTCACCCGCAGGCCAAAGATCGCGTAAAGGCTGTTCGGGGACAGGGAAGCCGGCAGCTTCAGCCGGCACCGGGTCGCTTGCCACACCCGTCGGTGCTTGCGCCTTGGGCGCATTGACCCGCCGCGGCAGCCCTAGGTGCAAACGCTCGTAACAGACTTTACGGAACTGACTGAAGACCTGGAAGTAGCCACCGCTGCGGGTCAGGATGCTACCGGGCTTGAACAGCAATTGGTCGAGGTAGGCGTGAGCGGCAATGCCTTGCTGTTCCAGGGTGCAGCGTACAGCCTGGTCGCGGGCGCTTTCGTTGACGCCATATTCTTCGTTGAAGTGCACGGCCTGTACCCGATATTCCTGACACAGTTGCAGCAGGGCCTCGGGTACCTGCTGCCAGGTATCGGCGCGACGGATCAGCAACGGAATATTCAACTGCGTCAGTGCTGTGCTCAGGCCTTGCAGGTTGCGCAACCAGAAGTCGACCTTGCACGCGGCATCGTCATGGGCTTGCCACTGCCCGGGGCTCAGCAGCCACACTGCCAGGCTCGGACCCCGTTCGCAGGCCGCTGCCAGTGCGGTGTTGTCGAGTACGCGCAGGTCGCTGCGCAGCCAGATCAATTGCATGGGAATCCTTGGCCGTTGCCGGTGGTGTTCATGGCGCGCGTCCGTTGAGCTGCTGCAGGCAGTTAAGCGCCGCCTGGGGCGAGTCGAGGGCAAACAGCGTCTCGTCGCTCCAGGTTTGCAGCGCTTGCTTATGAATGCTGACTGCGCGGCCACACAGGAGTTTCGGAATTTCAATGTTGGCCAGGTTTCGCCGCAGGCGCGCCAGGTCGAGCGGTTTGTCGATGCTCAGCAGCAGCGCCCAGGGTTGCAGGCGGGCAATGGCCAGGGGCAGCTCATTGCCCGGCAATTGCCAATCGAAGACCTGCACCGGGTAGCCGGCATTGCTCGCCAGCCAGGCGCTCAGCCATAGCTGCGAGTCGAAGGCCAGGTCAGAGCCGTTGACCAGCAACAGCGGGGCACCGCCCAGCTGATGATTGTTGTGGTACACCCGCGCGCCCAGTTTGCTGCGCAGCCAGGAGTGAAAGAACACTTGCTCAAGGTGTGCGGCGAACTGGCTTTGCCAGCGCAGTTCCAGATCGGCAAGCAGCGGCATCAACAGCTGTTGGCACAGTGTTGCTGGCGGGTACAGGGCCATGGCCTGGTTCAGATGTTGCTCAAGACGGCGCTCGGCGAGTGCGCCGATGGCCTCCGTCAGTTGCTCACGCAAGGCTTGCCAGTCGCTGCCGGGCGGCGTTTGCGCTGCACTGGGCGCAGCCTCCAGCAAGGATCTGACCTGGCTCACCGCAACGCCACGATTGAGCCAGGTGAGGATCTGCCGGATGCACTGGACGTCATCCTGACTGTAAAGGCGATGCCCCTTGTCGGTGCGTTGCGGCACGATCAACCCGTAGCGACGCTCCCAGGCGCGCAGGGTGACCGGGTTGACGCCGGTCAGGCGCGTCACTTCACGGATCGGCAGCAGCGCTTCAGATGGCATTGCGCAGGCTCAGGCTTTGCGGGTGTGGCTGCAGGTAGACCTGCTGCAACAGGTACGGGTCGGGGTGATTGCGCAGGTGATGCTTGAGCAGCGTCAGCGGCACCACCAGCGGTACCTCGCCGGCGTGGTACTGGGCGATCAGCTGCTGGATTTCCTGTCTGTCGTTGCCGCTCAGGGCGTTACGCAGGTAACCGCTCAGGTGCAGCAGCACATTGCTGTGGGTGCCACGGCTGGCACAGCGGCTCAGGGCCTGCATCAACTGGCTGAAGTAGCGCGCAGCGAGTGCTGGTGGATCGTCGTCACGGGTCATGCTGCCCAACAGCTTGCCCAGGGTTTTGTACTGCTGCGGATTGTGGGCCATCAACTGGTACTTGTAGCGGGCGTGGAACGCAATCAGGGCCCTGCGGCTGACACCTGCGGCGAGCAATTGCTGCCAGTCGGCATAGGCGTAGACCCGGGTGATGAAGTTCTCCCGCAGTACTGGATCACACAGCCTGCCGTCTTCCTCCACTGGCAGGTCGGGGCGCTGTTGACAGAACGCGGCGGCGAACAGCCCGCGGCCACCTTCTGCTGCCGGGTAGCCATTGGCCTGATACACCTTGACCCGCTGCAACCCGCAGGACGGTGATTTGTGCATGAAGATGTAGCCGCAGATGTCATTGAGGTCATTGGCCATTTGCTGACCATAGGCGCGCAATGGGCCGGACAGGTCCAACCCTGGATCGCGGCTGCACACCGCCTGCGGTTCGGCGGGGTCGCCCACCAGGCGGATGGCCGGGCGAGGCACGCCCAGACCAATGGCCACTTCCGGGCATACTGGAACAAAATCGAAATGTTTGCTCAGGACCTCGTTGCACAGTCGTGATGCCTTGTGGCCGCCGTTGAAGCGAACCTCCTGGCCGACCAGGCAAGCGCTGACGGCGATTCGAGGTTTGCACGGCAGGTCGCAAGCGTCCATGAACAGATCCTGTATTAGTTGTACAAAAATAAAATCTTGTACAGATAAATCTCATCATAGAGATAAACCTATGCAAGTCAAATTACTTGTACAGCTTTTCAGCAGGGTCTTGAGCGGCGGCGGGGCTGAACGAGGGGTAGCTCCGCTGATTTACTCCAGGTGTTCCAGCAAGCGCCGAGCCGCTTCCTGGCCACTGAGCCAGGCCCCTTCGACGCGGCCGGACAGGCACCAGTCGCCACAGGCATACAGGCCCAGGTCGGCGTCGGCCAATGCGCCCCACTCATGGTTGCTGGAGGGACGTGCATACAGCCAGCGATGGGCGAGGGAGAAATTCGGGGCAGGGACCACGCAGCCGACCAGTTCGGCAAAGCTGCCCCACAGTTGCTCGATCACCGCCTCCTTGGGCAGGTCGATGTGTTGCTTGCTCCAGCTGGAGGTGGCATGCAGCACCCAGGTATCCATGTGTTCGTCGCGCCCGGGTTTGCTGCGGTTGCGCGCCAGCCAGTCGAGGGCGCTGTCCTGGACGAAACACCCCTGCATCGGGGTGTCGAGCGGGGTGTCGAAGGCCAGGGCGATGGCCCAGGTCGGGTCCATTTGTACACCCGCGGCGGTGGCGGCGAGCTTGGGGGCAGCACTGAGCAGCTGGGTGGCCTGGGGCGCCGGTACAGCGACCACGACCCGGCTGAAGGGGCCGTGGCTGCAGCCGTCTGTGTCCTGCAAATGCCAGTATTTCTGGCCGCGATAGACCTCGGCGATGCGGCAGCTGAAATTCACCGTGACGTCCTTGAGCAGGCCGCGGGTGATTGCACTCATGCGCGGCACGCCGACCCAGCGCGTCTGTTCGTCGGGCGAGGGGCTGAGCACGCCGTCCTGATAGTGGTAGAGCTGCGGCTTCCATTCGGCCGCCCAGCCAGCGGCCACCCATTGCTGGAGCTGGTCGACAAAGCGCCGGTCGCGGGCGGTGAAGTACTGGGCGCCGAGATCAAGGGCACCGGCATCGCTACGCTTGCTGGCCATGCGTCCGCCGCTACCGTGGCCTTTATCGAACAAATGAACGGTCTGCCCGGCCTTTTGCAACGCCTGGGCCGCGGACAGGCCGGCAATACCGGCCCCGATGATGGCAATAGGTACAGTCATGATGGCCTCTTCGAACCTTAGGGTTGCAGACTATGCTGCCCGGCTAACCTGTACAATGCATGAATCCTGTATAAGATGATTCCGCTCGTTACCACAGGTTGGCCTATGTTTATCCGAGAGCGATCGGTCAAAAAAGTGCCTTGTTGTTAAAAATAGACCACTGGCGCGCCATGTGAGGACACAGCCATGCATATATTGCTGACCGGCGGTACCGGGTTGATCGGCCAACAGCTGTGTCAGCACTGGCTGGCCCAGGGGCATCGGTTGACGGTCTGGAGTCGCCGCCCTGAACAAGTGGGCAGGCTGTGTGGTGCCGGTGTGCGCGGCATTGCCCGGCTTGAAGACCTGAGCAATGACGACACCCTGGATGCGGTGATCAATCTGGCCGGTGCGCCGATCGCCGACCGCCCCTGGAGCTCTGGGCGCCGCGCGCTATTGTGGGCAAGCAGAATCACCCTGACTGAACAGTTGATAGCCTGGCTTGAAGCGCGCCAGCAACGCCCGCACGTGCTGATTTCCGGATCGGCGGTCGGTTGGTACGGCGATGGCGGCGAGCGTGAATTGACCGAGGCTTCACAGCCGGTCAAGGAGGATTTCGCCAGCCAGTTGTGCATCGCTTGGGAAGAAACCGCAATGACAGCCCAGGCCTTGGGTATTCGGGTGGTATTGGTGCGTACCGGTTTGGTGCTATCGAGCGAGGGCGGCTTTTTGTCGCGCCTGTGCCTGCCGTTCAAACTGGGGCTGGGCGGGCCTATCGGCGATGGTCGGCAGTGGATGCCGTGGATTCATGTACATGACCAGATCGCCCTGATTGATTTTCTCTTGCAGCACAAGGATGCCAGCGGTCCTTATAATGCCTGCGCCCCGGAGCCGGTGCGCAACCGCGAGTTCGCCAAGCGTCTGGGCCGGGCCTTGCACCGCCCGGCGTTGATGCCGTTGCCGGCGCTGGTGCTCAAGGCCGGGCTTGGCGAGCTGTCGACCCTGCTGCTGGGTGGGCAACGGGCGCGGCCGGTACGTTTGCTGGCGGCCGGTTTTACCTTCCGCTTCAATGATCTGCAATCGGCCCTGGACGAACTGTCCAGCCGCCTCTGAAATAGGACGTTGCATGACCGATCACGCTTTGCTGCTGGTCAACCTGGGTTCACCGGCCTCCACCTCTGTCGCCGACGTGCGCCGGTACCTCAATCAGTTTCTGATGGACCCGTATGTCATCGACCTGCCGTGGCCGGTGCGCCGCTTGCTGGTGTCGCTGATCCTGATCAAGCGCCCGGAGCAGTCGGCCCATGCCTATGCCTCGATCTGGTGGGACGAGGGTTCGCCACTGGTGGTGCTGACCCGCCGCCTGCAGGCAGCCATGCGCGAGCAATGGACACACGGCCCGGTGGAAATCGCCATGCGCTACGGCGAGCCTTCGCTGCCGACGGTGCTGGCGCGCCTGGCAGCCCAGGGGGTGAAGAACGTCACCCTCGCACCGCTTTATCCACAATTTGCCGACAGCACCGTGACCACGGTTGTCGAGCAGGCTAAACAGGTAATCGCCGAACAGAAGCTGCCGATTGAGATGGCGATTCTGCAGCCGTTCTACGACAAGTCCGAGTACATCGATGCCCTGGTGGCCAGCGCACAGCCTTATCTGCAGCAGGATTACGATCACCTGTTGTTGAGTTTTCATGGGCTGCCCGAGCGGCACCTGAAAAAACTCGACCCGACCGGCAACCATTGTTTCCAGGACCCTGATTGCTGTCGCGATGCTTCGCCCGAGATGCTTGCGGTCTGTTACCGCGGCCAGTGCCTGCGCACCGCCCAGGCCTTTGCGCAGAAGATGGGGATCGCCGATGGCAAGTGGTCGGTGTCGTTTCAGTCGCGGCTGGGGCGGGCGAAGTGGATCGAGCCCTATACCGAAACGCGGCTGGACGAGCTGGGCAAGTCTGGGGTGAAAAAGCTGCTGGTGATGTGCCCGGCATTTGTCGCTGACTGCATCGAAACCCTGGAGGAAATCGGTGATCGTGGACGCGAGCAGTTTGTCGAGGCGGGCGGCGAAGAGCTGGTGCTGGTGCCCTGCCTGAATGATCACCCGCAGTGGGTGCAGGCGTTGAAGGGGATGTGCGAAAAGGCTTGAGGGCCTCATCGCTGGCAAAGCCAGCTCCCACACAGATGGACTGCCCCCCTAAAGTTGGACAGTATTAACCAGCAGCCTGAGCCCTGTAGTCGACAGGGCTCAGGCCATTGAG
>NZ_JANAVH010000021.1:0-29215 GCF_024213215.1 Pseudomonas sp. SBB6
CCACCACCACCTGCACCGGTGTTGAGATGTTCCGCAAGCTGCTGGACGAAGGTCGTGCTGGCGAGAACTGCGGCGTGCTGCTGCGCGGCACCAAGCGTGACGACGTTGAGCGTGGCCAGGTTCTGGTCAAGCCAGGTTCGGTCAAGCCGCACACCAAGTTCACCGCAGAAGTTTACGTTCTGAGCAAAGAAGAAGGCGGCCGTCATACTCCGTTCTTCAAAGGCTACCGTCCACAGTTCTACTTCCGTACTACTGACGTGACTGGTAACTGCGAGCTGCCAGAAGGCGTTGAAATGGTAATGCCAGGTGACAACATTCAAATGACTGTTACCCTGATCAAGACCATCGCGATGGAAGACGGTCTGCGTTTCGCTATCCGTGAAGGCGGTCGTACCGTCGGCGCCGGCGTCGTAGCCAAAATCATCGAGTAATCGTTGATCGCTTAAAAAGGCCCCCGCTCAGCGGGGGCTTTTTTATTGGGTTGACACTCAGTGGGGCCCTCTATAGAATCACGCCTCCTTTTAACGGGCGTAGTGCGCCCGGTGGGAATAGCAGCCTGGAGTCTGAAATCCAATGCAAAATCAGCAAATCCGTATCAGGTTGAAGGCTTTTGACCATCGCCTGATCGACCAATCCACCCAGGAAATCGTGGAAACCGCGAAACGTACTGGTGCTCAAGTGCGTGGTCCAATTCCACTGCCTACCCGTAAAGAGCGGTTCACCGTTCTGGTCTCTCCGCACGTCAACAAAGACGCGCGTGACCAGTACGAGATCCGTACTCATAAGCGCGTTCTGGACATCGTCCAGCCAACGGATAAAACCGTTGATGCTCTTATGAAGCTTGATCTTGCGGCCGGTGTGGAAGTGCAGATCAGCCTCGGCTAAGACACGGTCTTAGTCGTGTAACGCTCTGAAATGGGCGGCCATAGCGGGTGAAAGCCCCGTACACTCATGAGGTTTACAACATGACTATTGGTGTAGTCGGTCGTAAATGCGGTATGACCCGTATTTTCACCGAAGAAGGTGTCTCCATTCCGGTCACGGTCATTGAGATCGAGCCGAATCGCGTCACCCAGTTCAAAACTGAAGAAACCGATGGCTATCGTGCAGTGCAAGTCACTGTCGGTGAGCGTCGCGCTTCGCGTGTGACTGCTGCTCAAGCTGGTCACTTCGCCAAGGCGAACGTTGCCGCGGGTCGCGGTGTCTGGGAATTCCGCCTTGAAGAAGGTGAGTTCCAGGCCGGTGATTCGATCAACGCTGAAATCTTCGCTGCAGGTCAGCTGGTAGACGTTACCGGCCAGTCCAAGGGTAAAGGCTTTGCCGGTACCATCAAGCGTTGGAATTTCCGCGGTCAAGATAACACCCACGGTAACTCCGTCTCCCACCGCGTCCCGGGCTCTATCGGCCAGTGCCAGACTCCTGGTCGTGTATTCAAGGGCAAGAAAATGTCCGGTCACATGGGCGCCGAGCGCGTGACCGTTCAGTCCCTCGAAGTAGTGCGCGTCGACGCTGAACGCAATCTGTTGCTGGTCAAGGGTGCCGTTCCAGGCGCAACTGGCAGCGATCTGGTTGTGCGTCCGGCTGCCAAGGCTCGCGGTTAAGGGGAAGCTGACATGCAACTAAATGTAAATGACGCTCAAGCGATCGAAGTTTCCGAACTGACTTTCGGCGGCGAATTCAACGAGACGCTGGTACACCAAGCAGTCGTGGCCTATATGGCCGGCGGCCGTCAAGGCACCAAGCAGCAGAAAACCCGTTCCGACGTTGCTGGTGGCGGTAAGCGCCCATGGCGTCAGAAAGGCACTGGCCGTGCTCGTGCCGGTACTATCCGTAGCCCAATCTGGCGTGGCGGTGGTACCACTTTCGCAGCTCGTCCTCAGGATCACTCGCAGAAGCTCAACAAGAAGATGTACCGCGCAGCAATGCGTTCCATCCTCGCTGAGCTGGTGCGTACCGACCGTCTGGTCGTGGTTCAGGACTTCGCTGTTGAAGCACCGAAAACCAAAGACCTGCTGAACAAGCTGAACGGCATGGGTCTGAGCGACGTACTGATCGTTTCGGACGCTGTTGATCAGAACCTGTACCTGGCTGCTCGTAACCTGCCGCACGTCGACGTACGTGACGTCCAGGGTTCCGATCCGGTCAGTCTGATCGCATACGACAAAGTGTTGATCACTGTGTCGGCCGTGAAGAAATTCGAGGAGCTGCTGGGATGAACCAGGAACGCGTATTTAAAGTCCTCCTTGGCCCGCATGTTTCCGAGAAGGCTACCGTTCTGGCTGAGAAAAAAGGCCAGTTCGTATTCAAGGTTGCTACTGACGCAACCAAGCTGGAAATCAAGAAAGCTGTCGAAGGCCTGTTCGGCGTAAAAGTCGAAAACGTGTCGACTGTAAACGTTCTGGGTAAAACCAAGCGTACCGCACGTGGTCTGGGCAAGCGCAATGACTGGAAGAAAGCGATCGTTTCGCTTCAGCCAGGCCAAGATCTCGATTTCAGCAGCAGTGCTGAGTAAGGAAGGGGTGCATCATGGCAATCGTTAAATGCAAACCGACTTCCCCTGGCCGCCGTTTCGTGGTCAAGGTGGTCAACAAGGAGCTGCATAAAGGCGCTCCTCACGCACCGCTGCTCGAGAAGAAATCGAAGTCTGGTGGTCGTAACAACAATGGCCGCATCACTACTCGTCACGTAGGTGGTGGTCATAAGCAGCATTACCGTATGGTCGATTTCCGTCGCAACGACAAAGATGGCATCGTCGCCACTGTCGAGCGTATCGAATACGATCCAAACCGTACTGCTCACATCGCACTGCTGTGCTACGCAGACGGCGAGCGCCGCTACATCATCGCCCCTAAAGGCGTTGCTGCTGGCGACCAGCTGATCGCAGGCGCTCTGGCTCCAATCAAGCCAGGCAACTCCCTGCAACTGCGCAACATCCCAGTGGGTAGCACCATTCACGGCATCGAACTGAAGCCGGGCAAAGGTGCACAGATCGCTCGTTCCGCTGGTGCTTCGGCTCAGCTGATCGCTCGCGAAGGTGTCTATGTGACCCTGCGTCTGCGCTCTGGTGAAATGCGTAAAGTCCTGGCTGAATGCCGTGCGACCCTGGGTGAAGTCTCGAACTCCGAGCACAGCCTGCGTTCGCTGGGTAAAGCTGGTGCCAAACGCTGGCGTGGCGTTCGCCCAACCGTTCGTGGTGTTGCCATGAACCCGGTTGACCACCCACATGGTGGTGGTGAAGGTCGTACCTCCGGTGGTCGTCATCCGGTATCGCCATGGGGCTTCCCGACTAAGGGCGCGAAGACTCGTGGTAATAAGCGTACCGACAACATGATCGTCCGTCGTCGCAAGTAAATAGAGGGATACGACAGTGCCACGTTCTCTGAAAAAAGGTCCTTTTATCGATCTTCACCTACTGAAGAAGATCGAAGTGGCGGCGGAAAAGAACGATCGCAAACCAGTTAAGACCTGGTCGCGCCGTTCCATGATCCTGCCACAAATGGTCGGTCTGACCATCGCGGTACACAACGGTCGCCAACACGTCCCAGTTCTCGTGAACGAAGACATGGTCGGCCATAAACTGGGCGAGTTTGCCGGTACCCGCACTTATCGTGGGCACGTGGCTGACAAGAAAGCCAAGCGTTAAGGGGTAAGGAAATGGAAGTAGCCGCTAAGTTGTCGGGCGCTCGAATCTCCGCCCAGAAAGCCCGCTTGGTCGCCGACCAGATCCGCGGGAAGAAGGTGGGCGAAGCGCTCAACCTGTTGGCTTTCAGCAGCAAGAAAGCTGCTGAAATCATGAAGAAAGTCCTCGAGTCGGCCGTAGCCAACGCCGAGCATAACGAAGGCGCAGACGTTGATGACCTGAAGGTCTCCACCGTTTTCGTCAACGAAGGGCGTTCGCTGAAGCGCATCATGCCGCGTGCCAAAGGCCGCGCTGATCGCATCGTCAAGCGGTCTTGCCATATCACTGTCAAGGTTGCGGACAAGTAACGGAGTCGATCAGATGGGTCAGAAAGTACATCCCACTGGCATTCGCCTGGGAATCGTCAAGGAGCACACCTCCGTCTGGTACGCAGACGGTCGGACTTATGCGGACTATTTGCTCGCAGATCTGAATGTGCGTGAGTACCTCCAAGACAAACTAAAAAGCGCGTCCGTTAGCCGTATCGATATCCATCGTCCGGCCCAAACTGCACGCATCACCATCCACACCGCTCGTCCAGGTATCGTTATCGGGAAGAAAGGTGAAGATGTTGAGAAACTGCGTCAGGACCTGACCAAGCAAATGGGTGTGCCTGTGCACATCAACATCGAAGAGATCCGCAAGCCGGAACTCGACGGTATGCTGGTAGCTCAGAGCGTAGCTCAGCAGCTGGAGCGTCGTGTGATGTTCCGTCGCGCCATGAAGCGCGCCGTACAGAACGCCATGCGCATTGGTGCCAAAGGCATCAAGATCCAAGTGAGCGGTCGTCTCGGCGGTGCTGAAATCGCACGTACTGAATGGTATCGCGAAGGTCGTGTGCCACTGCACACCCTGCGTGCCGATATCGACTATGCCACCTACGAAGCTCACACCACTTACGGTGTGATCGGTGTGAAGGTTTGGATTTTCAAAGGCGAAGTAATTGGTGGTCGCCAAGAAGAACTGAAACCACAAGCACCAGCGCCTCGTAAAAAAGCTGCTAAGTAAGGGGTACGCCAAATGTTGCAACCAAAGCGTACAAAATTCCGCAAGCAGATGACTGGCCACAACCGTGGTCTGGCACTGCGCGGTAGCAAAGTCAGCTTCGGCGAATTTGCTCTGAAAGCTGTTGCTCGCGGTCGTCTCACCGCCCGCCAGATTGAGTCGGCACGTCGTGCTCTGACCCGTCACGTAAAACGTGGCGGTAAAATCTGGATCCGTGTGTTCCCGGACAAGCCGATCTCCAAGAAGCCTCTCGAAGTGCGGATGGGTAAAGGTAAAGGTTCCGTGGAATACTGGGTTGCCCAGATCCAGCCAGGCAAAGTCCTGTACGAGATCGAGGGTGTTTCTGAAGAGCTGGCGCGTGAGGCTTTCGCCTTGGCGGCTGCAAAGCTGCCTCTCGCCACCTCCTTTGTTAAGCGGACGGTGATGTGATGAAAGCGAATGAACTTCGTGAAAAATCAGCACAGCAGCTGAACGAGCAACTGCTCGGCTTGCTGCGCGACCAGTTCAATCTGCGTATGCAGAAAGCAACTGGCCAGTTGGGGCAGTCGCACCTGCTCTCGCAAGTTAAGCGTGACATCGCTCGCGTGAAAACTGTGCTCAACCAGCAGGCAGGTAAGTGATCATGGCTGAAGCTGAAAAAACCGTCCGTACGCTGACTGGCCGTGTCGTCAGCGACAAGATGGACAAAACCATCACCGTACTGATCGAGCGTCGCGTAAAGCACCCGATCTACGGTAAATACGTTAAGCGTTCGACTAAGCTGCACGCGCACGACGAAACCAACCAGTGCCATATCGGCGACAAGGTCTCCATCCGCGAGACCCGTCCGCTGGCCAAGACCAAGTCCTGGGCACTGGTTGAAGTTCTCGAACGCGCTGTTGAAGTCTAAGGGCTAAGGGTCGGAGAAATTTTATGATTCAGACTCAATCCATGCTCGATGTGGCCGATAACAGCGGCGCTCGTCGCGTCATGTGCATCAAGGTTCTCGGCGGTTCGCACCGCCGTTACGCCGGCATCGGTGACATCATCAAGGTAACCGTCAAGGAAGCAATTCCTCGCGGTAAAGTGAAGAAAGGCCAAGTGATGACTGCTGTTGTAGTCCGCACTCGCCACGGTGTCCGTCGCGCTGACGGCTCCATCATCCGCTTTGATGGCAATGCTGCTGTTCTGCTGAACAACAAGCAAGAGCCGATCGGCACCCGTATCTTTGGGCCAGTGACCCGTGAACTTCGTACTGAGAAGTTCATGAAGATCGTCTCGCTCGCCCCAGAAGTGCTGTAAGGAGATCCGACATGCAAAAGATTCGTCGTGACGACGAGATCATCGTGATCGCCGGCAAAGACAAAGGTAAGCGCGGTAAGGTGCTCAAGGTTCTCGCTGACGACCGTCTGGTCGTTGGTGGGATCAACCTGGTGAAGCGTCATACCAAGCCTAACCCGATGTCGGGCGTACAGGGCGGTATCGTCGAGAAAGAAGCGCCACTGCACGCTTCCAACGTCGCCATTTTCAACGGCGAAACCAACAAGGCTGACCGCGTTGGTTTCAAAGTAGAAGACGGCAAAAAAATTCGTGTCTTCAAGTCGACCCAAAAAGCGGTTGATGCTTGAACACTGCTAGGTAGAAGACCATGGCACGACTGAAAGAGATTTACCGGAACGAGATTGCTCCCAAGCTTAAGGAAGAACTTAAGCTGGCGAACGTGATGGAAGTTCCGCGCGTTACCAAGATCACCCTGAACATGGGTCTGGGCGAAGCTGTCGGCGACAAAAAAGTCATCGAGCACGCTGTTGCTGACCTGGAGAAGATCACCGGTCAGAAAGCCGTTGTGACTTTCGCTCGGAAATCCATCGCGGGCTTCAAAGTCCGTGAGGGCTGGCCGATCGGCGTTAAAGTTACTCTGCGCCGTGATCGTATGTACGAATTCCTGGACCGCCTGCTGGCGATCTCCCTGCCTCGGGTTCGCGACTTCCGCGGCCTGAATGCCAAGTCCTTCGATGGTCGTGGTAACTACAGCATGGGCGTGAAAGAGCAGATCATCTTCCCGGAAATCGACTACGACAAGATCGATGCTCTGCGCGGTCTGGACATTACCCTGACCACCACTGCCAAGAACGATGACGAAGGCCGCGCTCTGATGCGTGCTTTCAAATTCCCGTTCCGCAACTGATTGGAGTAGGAAAATGGCCAAGAAGAGCATGAAAAACCGTGAGCTGAAGCGTCAGCTCACTGTTGCCAAGTACGCCAAGAAGCGTGCCGAGCTGAAAGCGACCATCGTCAACCTGGAAGCAACTCCAGAAGAGCGTTTTGCCGCTGTCGTAGCTCTGCAGAAGCAACCACGTGACGCCAGCGCTTCGCGCCTGCGTAACCGTTGCCGCATCACCGGTCGTCCACACGGCGTTTACCGCAAGTTCGGCCTCGGCCGTAACAAGCTGCGTGAAGCAGCAATGCGCGGTGACGTTCCAGGTCTGGTTAAAGCCAGCTGGTAAGACGTACCGGCAGCGTCCAGGTGGCGGGGGAGCAATCTTCCGACCACCGGTGACCTTGCAACGAAACAAGCCCCTTCTGGGGCTTGTTTCGTTTCTGGGAACTGTCTAGAATGACCGGCTCTCCTGAGCCCGGGTTTTTATGCCCGGCGATTTCAGGGGTCTGTAGTAGCCGAGAGGCTAATTTTTCTTGTATCAGGAGCGTCTAGCCCATGAGTATGCAGGACCCGTTAGCGGACATGCTAACTCGCATCCGTAATGCCCAGATGGCTGAAAAGTCCGTCGTAAGCATGCCTTCGTCGACTCTGAAGGTTGCGGTAGCCAAAGTTCTGAAAGATGAAGGTTACATCGCTGGCTACCAAGTCAGCAGCGAAGTAAAACCATCGCTTTCCATCGAGCTGAAATACTTCGAAGGCCGTCCGGTCATCGAGGAAGTCAAGCGCGTAAGTCGTCCAGGCCTGCGTCAGTACAAGTCCGTCGAAGAACTGCCGAAAGTACGTGGCGGTCTGGGCGTGTCTATCGTCTCCACCAACAAAGGTGTGATGACTGATCGTGCTGCGCGCGCTGCCGGTGTCGGCGGCGAAGTTCTCTGCACAGTGTTCTAAGGGGGGATAAGCATGTCTCGCGTCGCTAAGAACCCCGTTAAGCTGCCAGCCGGTGTCGAAGTCAAATTCGTCGGCCAACAGCTTTCGGTGAAGGGTGCCAAGGGCACTCTCGAACTGAACGTTCACTCGTCGGTTGAAATTGTTGAAGAAGCTGGTGAGCTGCGTTTCGCTGCTCGCAATGGCGATCAACAAACTCGCGCTATGGCCGGTACTACCCGCGCCCTGGTGAACAACATGGTCCAGGGCGTAAGCCAAGGCTTCGAGCGCAAGCTCCAGCTGGTCGGTGTTGGTTACAAAGCACAAGCCAAAGGCACCGTGCTGAACCTGGCACTCGGCTTCTCGCATCCAGTGGATTACGAACTGCCGGCCGGTATCACCGCAGAGACCCCAAGCCAGACCGATATCCTGATCAAGGGTATCGACAAGCAGCTGGTAGGTCAGGTGGCCGCTGAAATCCGCGACTTCCGTCCACCAGAGCCGTACAAAGGCAAGGGTGTGCGTTACGCGGACGAAGTCGTCCGTCGTAAAGAAGCCAAGAAGAAGTAGGGCCTAGCAAATGACCGACAAAAAAGTTACTCGACTGCGTCGCGCTCGCAAAGCACGCCTGAAAATGCACGAACTCGAAGTCGTGCGTCTCTGCGTGTTCCGCTCCTCGCAGCACATCTACGCCCAGGTCATTTCGGCCGACGGCAGCAAGGTTCTGGCCAGTGCCTCGACCTTGGACAAAGAACTGCGTGATGGTGCCACCGGCAACATCGACGCGGCCACTAAGGTTGGCAAGCTGGTAGCTGAGCGCGCGAAAGCCGCCGGTGTATCTCAAGTTGCCTTTGACCGTTCCGGCTTCAAGTACCATGGCCGCGTCAAAGCGCTGGCTGATGCTGCTCGTGAAGGCGGGCTGGAGTTCTAAGTTATGGCAAATAACGATCAAAAGCGCGACGAAGGCTACATCGAGAAGCTGGTTCAAGTTAACCGCGTTGCTAAAACCGTTAAAGGCGGCCGTATCTTCACTTTCACCGCGTTGACCGTGGTAGGTGATGGTAAAGGTCGTGTTGGCTTCGGCCGTGGCAAGTCGCGCGAAGTACCTGCTGCGATCCAGAAAGCCATGGAAGCTGCTCGTCGCAACATGATTCAGGTAGACCTGAACGGCACTACTCTGCAGTACGCCACCAAGTCCGCCCATGGCGCGTCGAAGGTGTACATGCAGCCTGCCTCGGAAGGTACCGGTATCATCGCCGGTGGCGCAATGCGTGCCGTCCTGGAAGTTGCTGGCGTTCAGAACGTCCTGGCCAAGTGCTACGGCTCGACCAACCCAGTGAACGTGGTTCATGCCACTTTCAAGGGTCTGAAAGCTATGCAATCTCCTGAGTCCATTGCTGCCAAGCGCGGCAAGAGCGTTGAGGAGATCCGCTGATCATGGCTACCGTTAAAGTAACGCTGATCAAAAGCACCGCCGGCCGTCTCCCTAACCACAAACTGTGTGTTAAGGGTCTGGGTCTGCGCCGCATCGGTCACACTGTAGAAGTCCTGGATACTCCCGAGAATCGCGGGATGATCAACAAGGCTTACTACATGCTGCGCGTCGAGGGTTAATCGATGAAACTCAATGATCTGAGTCCAGCGCCGGGTTCCCGTCGCGAGAAGCATCGTCCGGGCCGTGGTATCGGTAGCGGTTTGGGTAAGACTGGTGGCCGTGGCCACAAAGGTCAAACCTCCCGTTCCGGTGGCACCATTGCTCCAGGCTTTGAAGGCGGTCAACAGCCGCTGCACCGTCGCCTGCCGAAGTTCGGCTTCGTTTCCCTGAAAGCCATGGACCGCGCAGAAGTGCGTCTGTCCGAGCTGGCCAAAGTGGAAGGCGACGTTGTCACCGTGCAATCCCTGAAGGATGCCAACGTGATTAACCAAAACGTACAGCGTGTGAAAATCATGCTGTCCGGCGAAGTTACTCGCGCGGTCACCATCAAGGGTATCGCAGCCACCAAAGGTGCGCGTGCGGCTATCGAAGCAGCTGGCGGCAAGTTCGAGGAATAAATGGCTAAGCAAGGTGCTCTCTCTTCGCTCGGCAAAGGCGGGATGTCTGAACTCTGGGCTCGTCTGCGTTTTCTGTTCCTGGCGATCATCGTCTACCGGATAGGCGCACACATCCCAGTTCCAGGTATCAACCCGGACCGGCTGGCGGAACTGTTTCGACAGAATGAGGGGACCATTCTTAGCTTGTTCAACATGTTTTCCGGCGGCGCGCTGGAACGGATGAGCATCTTTGCACTGGGGATCATGCCGTACATTTCGGCATCGATCATCATGCAGCTGATGACCGCCGTGAGCCCGCAGCTGGAGCAGTTGAAGAAGGAAGGTGAAGCTGGCCGTCGCAAGATCAGCCAGTACACCCGCTACGGCACCGTTATCCTGGCGCTGGTCCAGGCCATTGGCATGTCCATTGGCCTGGCCGGTCAGGGCGTGGCGTTTTCTGCTGACTTTGGCTTCCATTTCGTTGCGGTGTCCACGTTCGTGGCCGGCGCGATGTTCATGATGTGGCTGGGCGAGCAGATCACCGAGCGCGGTGTAGGCAACGGTATCTCGATGTTGATTTTCGCAGGTATCGTCGCCGGTCTTCCGAGAGCAATCGGGCAGTCTTTCGAGTCTGCACGCACAGGCGATATCAACATTTTCGCCCTGGTCGCAATCGGTTTGCTGGCAGTAGCGATTATCGGTTTCGTGGTGTTCATTGAGCGTGGTCAGCGTCGTATCGCCGTTCACTACGCCAAGCGTCAGCAGGGCCGCAAGGTCTTCGCTGCGCAGACCAGCCACTTGCCGTTGAAAGTGAACATGGCGGGTGTAATCCCTGCCATTTTCGCGAGCAGCATCTTGCTGTTCCCGGCTTCGCTGGGTGCCTGGTTCGGTCAGTCCGAAGGTATGGGCTGGTTGCAGGACATCTCGCAGTCGATCGCTCCTGGTCAGCCGTTGAATATTCTGCTGTTTAGTGCAGGGATTATTTTCTTCTGCTTCTTCTATACGGCGTTGATGTTCAATCCGAAAGACGTAGCGGAAAACCTGAAGAAGTCCGGTGCCTTTATTCCGGGTATCCGTCCGGGCGAGCAGTCGGCGCGCTACATTGATGGCGTTCTGACCCGCTTGACCATGTTCGGTGCTCTTTATATGACGGCCGTGTGTCTGCTTCCCCAGTTCCTGGTGGTCGCGGCAAACGTTCCGTTCTACCTTGGCGGGACCTCGTTGCTGATTGTGGTAGTGGTTGTGATGGACTTCATGTCCCAAGTACAATCGCACCTCGTTTCGCACCAGTACGAATCCCTGATGAAGAAAGCCAACCTGAAAGGCTACGGTGGCAGCGGTCTGCTGCGCTGATTGACCCTTAAGGTTCGAGGAGTTGGTGATGAAAGTTCGTGCATCGGTGAAAAAGCTGTGCCGTAACTGCAAAATTATTCGCCGCGAAGGTGTCGTTCGAGTAATTTGCAGTGCGGAACCACGTCACAAGCAGCGCCAAGGCTGAGTGTGATCTGAGCTTCAAACCCAGCAGCTAGTGCGCTGCTGGGTTGATTATTTGTTTCTACAGCGATATTATCTCGCGCCCTATTTCTTGGCTTCCGGGGCGTAGGTAGCTGTCAATTGGAGTCCCACTGAATGGCCCGTATTGCAGGCGTCAACATTCCAGATAACAAGCACACTGTTATCTCGCTGACCTACATCTATGGTGTTGGTCGCACTACTGCACAGAAAATCTGTGCAGAGACTGGGGTCAACCCAGCCGCTAAGATCAAGGATCTGAGCGACGAGCAGGTTGAATCGCTGCGTACTGAAGTCGCGAAGTACATCACCGAAGGTGATCTGCGCCGTGACATCAACATGAAAATCAAGCGGTTGATGGACCTGGGTTGCTACCGCGGCCTGCGTCATCGTCGGGGTCTGCCAGTACGCGGTCAGCGTACCAAGACCAACGCGCGTACCCGTAAGGGCCCGCGTAAGCCGATCCGCAAGTAATCGCACCAGCGAATCGACAGGAATTTAGAAATGGCAAAACCTGCTGCTCGTCCTCGTAAAAAAGTCAAAAAGACAGTGGTTGATGGCATCGCCCACATCCATGCGTCTTTTAACAACACCATCGTGACCATCACCGATCGTCAAGGTAACGCTCTGTCCTGGGCTACCTCCGGCGGTTCGGGTTTCCGCGGTTCCCGCAAGTCCACCCCGTTCGCTGCTCAGGTAGCTGCTGAACGTGCTGGTCAAGCTGCGCTGGAATATGGTCTGAAGAACCTCGACGTCAACGTCAAGGGTCCAGGTCCAGGTCGTGAGTCCGCTGTTCGTGCTCTGAACGGCTGTGGCTATAAGATCGCCAGCATCACCGACGTGACGCCAATCCCGCATAACGGGTGCCGTCCGCCGAAGAAGCGCCGCGTGTAATCAGGAGACAGATAAATGGCACGTTACATTGGTCCAAAATGCAAACTGTCTCGTCGTGAAGGCACTGATCTGTTCCTGAAGAGCGGCGTTCGCGCTCTGGAATCGAAGTGCAACATCGAAGCAGCCCCAGGTATCCACGGTCAGCGCCGCGGTCGTCAGTCCGACTACGGCACCCAGCTGCGTGAGAAACAAAAAGTTCGTCGTATCTACGGCGTTCTCGAGCGTCAATTCAGCGGTTACTACAAGCAAGCGGCCTCCAAGAAGGGCGCTACTGGTGAGAACCTGCTGCAACTGCTCGAGTGCCGTCTGGATAACGTCGTTTATCGTATGGGCTTTGGCGCTACTCGTGCCGAATCCCGTCAGCTGGTTTCGCACAAAGCGATCAGCGTAAACGGCAAGACTGTAAACGTTCCGTCCTACCAAGTTCGTCCGGGTGACGTGGTCGCGGTTCGCGAGAAGTCGCTGAACCAGCTGCGCATTGTTCAAGCCCTTGAACTGTGCGCCCAGCGTGGCCGCGTTGAGTGGGTAGATGTGGATGCTGCTAAGAAGTCGGGCGTTTTCAAGAACGTTCCTGCTCGCAGCGACCTGTCCGCCGACATCAACGAAAGCCTGATTGTCGAGCTCTACTCCAAGTAAGGGCTAGAAAATAGGTGCATCCATGCAGATTTCGGTAAATGAGTTCCTGACGCCCCGCCACATCGATGTGCAGGTCGTCAGTCCAACCCGCGCTAAAATCACGCTCGAGCCTCTCGAGCGTGGCTTTGGCCATACCCTGGGCAACGCGCTGCGCCGCATCCTGTTGTCCTCCATGCCTGGCTGTGCAGTAGTCGAGGCCGAGATTGACGGTGTACTCCATGAGTACTCGGCAATCGAAGGTGTACAGGAAGACGTCATTGAAATCCTGTTGAACCTGAAAGGCCTGGCTATCAAACTGCACGGTCGTGACGAAGTTACGCTGACCTTGTCGAAGAAGGGTTCGGGGGTGGTTACCGCTGCCGATATTCAGCTGGATCATGATGTCGAGATCGTTAACCCCGATCACGTAATCGCTAACCTGGCGTCCAACGGCGCCTTGAACATGAAGCTCACCGTAGCTCGTGGTCGTGGTTATGAGCCGGCCGATTCGCGTCAGAGCGATGAAGACGAAAGCCGCAGCATTGGTCGCTTGCAGCTCGACTCTTCGTTCAGCCCGGTTCGCCGTATCGCCTACGTGGTGGAAAACGCCCGTGTCGAGCAGCGCACCAACCTGGACAAGCTGGTAATTGATCTGGAAACCAACGGTACCCTGGATCCTGAAGAGGCCATCCGTCGTGCTGCAACCATCCTGCAACAGCAGCTGGCTGCGTTCGTCGACCTCAAAGGTGACAGTGAACCAGTGGTAGTCGAACAGGAAGACGAGATCGATCCGATCCTGCTTCGTCCGGTTGACGATCTGGAATTGACCGTACGTTCGGCCAACTGCCTTAAGGCGGAGAACATTTACTACATCGGCGACCTGATTCAGCGTACCGAAGTAGAACTGTTGAAGACTCCGAACCTGGGCAAGAAATCCTTGACCGAAATCAAGGACGTTCTGGCCTCCCGTGGTCTGTCCCTCGGCATGCGCCTCGACAACTGGCCGCCTGCAAGTCTTAAGAAGGACGACAAGGCGACTGCCTGATCGTCGTAATCACCGAACGTAGTGTTTGGTAAGGAATGAACCCATGCGTCATCGTAAAAGTGGACGTCACCTGAGCCGTACCAGCTCTCACCGTAAGGCCATGTTCCAAAACATGGCGGTGTCGCTGTTCGAGCACGAGCTGATCAAAACTACTCTGCCAAAAGCCAAGGAACTGCGCCGCGTTGCCGAGCCGCTGATCACCCTGGCCAAGGAAGACAGCGTTGCTAACCGTCGTCTGGCTTTCGACCGTACCCGTTCGAAAGAAATCGTCGGTAAGCTGTTCAACGATCTGGGCAAGCGCTATGCCACCCGTCAGGGCGGCTACCTGCGTATCCTCAAGTGCGGTTTCCGCGCTGGCGATAACGCACCTATGGCGTACGTCGAGCTGGTTGATCGTCCTGTCGGTGGCTCGGTAGAAGCTGCTGAGTAAGGCGAACAGTCTGTAACAAGAAGCCGGGCCTAGTGCCCGGTTTTTTGTGTCTACATGTATTGTAATAATCTATTGATGTGAGTCAGTTAATGAATTTGTTGCTGTCATAGTTGTGGTCAATACTCATCCCACGCCGATTAGCCGGCCGTTCAAGACCGATAGGGAGAGAGAGCATGAGCCAGAACAAAATACTGACCACCGCCAGCGGCGCGCCGGTGGCCGACAACCAGAATTCGCGTTCGGCAGGCCCGCGTGGCCCGTTGTTGCTGGATGACTTCCACCTGATCGAAAAGCTCGCGCACTTCAACCGCGAGAACATCCCTGAGCGCCGCGTACACGCCAAAGGCTCGGGTGCCTATGGCACCTTCACCGTCACCCGCGATATCACCCCGTACAGCTGCGCCAAGCTGTTCAGCAACGTTGGCAAGCAGACCGAGACCTTCCTGCGCTTCTCCACGGTCGGTGGCGAGCGTGGTTCGGCCGATACCGAGCGTGACCCACGTGGTTTCGCCCTGAAGTTCTACACCGAGGAAGGCAACTGGGACATCGTTGGCAACAACACTCCGGTGTTTTTCATCCGTGATCCGCTGAAATTCCCCGACTTCATCCACACCCAGAAGCGCCTGCCGCAAAGCAACCTGAAAAGCGCGCAGATGATGTGGGACTTCTGGTCGCATTCGCCCGAGGCATTGCACCAGGTCACCATCCTGTTCTCCGACCGCGGGATTCCGGACGGCTACCGGCACATGCACGGTTTCGGCAGTCACACCTATAGCCTGATCAATGCTCAGGGCCAGCGTACCTGGGTCAAATGGCACTTCAAGACCAAGCAGGGCATCAAGAACCTGGCACCTGCCGAGGCCGCGCGCCTGGCCGGCACCGACCCGGACTACGCCCAGCGCGACCTGTTCGAAGCCATTGAGCGCGGCGACTTCCCGAAATGGGCTGTGTGCATCCAGGTGATGAGCGAAGAAGAAGCGGCCAGCCGCGACGAGAACCCGTTTGACGTGACCAAGACCTGGTCGCAGAAGGACTACCCGCTGATCGAGATTGGCGAGCTGGAACTCAACCGCAACCCACTGAACTACTTTGCCGAAGTCGAGCAGGCCGCGTTCGGCCCGAGCAACATGGTGCCGGGTGTTGGCCTGTCGCCAGACCGCATGCTCCAGGGGCGCGTATTCGCCTACGCAGATGCGCATCGCTACCGTGTCGGTACCAACCACCAGCAACTGCCGGTCAACGCCCCGCGCAGCCCGGTGAACAGCTACCAGCGTGATGGTTCGATGGCGTTTGGCAGCAACGGCGGTGCGGCACCGAACTACGAGCCGAACAGCTACGCCAATGCGCCGAAGCAGGCGCCTCAGTACGCTGAGCCGCCACTGGCCCTGAACGGTGTTGCCGATCGTTACGATCACCGCGAAGACACCGACTACTACAGTCACGCCGGCGCGTTGTTCCGACTGATGAATCCCCAGCAGAAGGCCCTGCTGATCAGTAACATCGCCGGCGCCATGGCCGGGGTGTCTGAAGACGTGGTTCAGCGTCAGCTGCAACACTTCTTCAAGGCCGATCCGGCCTATGGCGAAGGGGTTGCCAAGGCGTTGGGCCTGAATCTCGCCTAAGTCGAAGTGATAAAAAGAACCGCCCTCATTTGGGCGGTTTTTCAATGAATATCACTACTGTTTACCCACTTTTTTGCACTTTTATGCCCGATTCTCAGTGACCTTCCGGTCATCCTGGTTCAAACTATACCTTTCACACAGGGAGAGGCAGGGCGATGCAAGGTCACCCGGACGTAATCGATTATCTCAACACGTTGCTGACGGGCGAACTGGCGGCACGTGACCAATATTTCATCCACTCGCGGATGTACGAAGATTGGGGCCTGAGCAAGCTCTACGAGCGCATCAACCACGAAATGGAAGAAGAAGCGCAACACGCCGACGCCCTGATCCGTCGTATCCTCATGCTTGAAGGTACCCCGCGCATGCGTCCTGACGACCTTGACGTCGGCACCACCGTGCCGGACATGATCGCCGCCGACCTGCGCTTGGAATACAAGGTGCGCGCTGCGCTGTGCAAAGGCATCGAGCTGTGCGAACTGCACAAGGACTACATCAGCCGCGACATCCTGCGCGTGCAGCTGGCCGATACCGAAGAAGATCACACCTACTGGCTGGAAAAGCAGCAGGGCCTGATCAAGTCGATCGGCCTGGAAAACTACCTGCAATCGCAGATGTAATTTTCCCGAACAAAAAAAGCCCCGCCAGTGCGGGGCTTTTTCTTTTGCTAACGCGCCTACATCAGGCGCGGTCACGTTCCAGCAGCGGCTTGAGGTAGTAGCCGGTGTACGACTGCTTCATCTCGGCCACGTCTTCCGGCGTACCAAAGCCGATGATCTGCCCGCCCTTGGAGCCACCCTCGGGGCCAAGGTCGACGATCCAGTCGGCGGTCTTGATCACGTCCAGGTTGTGCTCGATCACCACCACGGTGTTGCCATGATCGCGCAGACGGTGCAGTACATCGAGCAACTGCTGGATGTCGGCGAAGTGCAGGCCGGTGGTCGGCTCGTCGAGGATGTACAGGGTCTTGCCGGTATCGCGCTTGGACAGCTCGCGTGACAGCTTGACCCGCTGCGCCTCGCCACCGGACAGGGTGGTCGCTGACTGCCCGAGCTTGATGTACGACAGGCCGACATCCATCAGCGTCTGCAGCTTGCGCGCCAGCGCCGGTACCGCGTCGAAGAACTCGCGCGCTTCCTCGATGGTCATTTCCAGGACCTCGTGGATGTTCTTGCCCTTGTACTTGATTTCCAGGGTTTCGCGGTTGTAGCGCTTGCTCTTGCACACATCGCAAGGCACGTAGATATCCGGCAGGAAGTGCATCTCGACCTTGATCAGGCCATCACCCTGGCATGCCTCGCAGCGCCCGCCCTTGACGTTGAACGAGAAGCGCCCCGGGCCGTAACCACGCGAGCGCGATTCCGGTACGCCTGAGAACAGTTCGCGGATCGGCGTGAACAAACCGGTATAGGTCGCCGGGTTCGAGCGCGGGGTACGGCCGATCGGGCTCTGGTCGATGTCGACCACCTTGTCCAGGTGCTGCAGGCCGTCGCAGCTGTCGTGCGGCGCCGCTTCCAGGGTGCTGGCACCGTTGAGCGCGGTGGCGCTGAGCGGGAACAGGGTGTTGTTGATCAACGTCGACTTGCCCGAACCGGACACGCCAGTTACGCAAGTCAGCAGGCCGATCGGAATTTCCAGGTCGACGTTCTGCAGGTTGTTGCCGCGTGCGCCTTTGAGCTTGAGCGAGAGCTTCTTGTTACGCGCAGTACGCTTGGCCGGTACGGCAATCTTGACCCGCCCCGACAGGTATTTGCCGGTCAGCGAATCAGGATGGGCCATCACCTCGGCGGGGGTACCTTCGGCGACGATCTGGCCGCCATGCACGCCAGCACCCGGGCCGATGTCCACCACGTAGTCGGCCAGGCGAATGGCGTCCTCGTCGTGCTCGACCACGATCACCGTGTTGCCGATGTCGCGCAGGTGATTGAGGGTGCCGAGCAGGCGGTCGTTGTCGCGCTGGTGCAGGCCGATGGATGGCTCGTCGAGGATGTACATCACCCCCACCAACCCGGCGCCGATCTGGCTGGCCAGGCGGATACGCTGGGCTTCACCGCCCGAGAGGGTGTCGGCGCTGCGGTCGAGGGTCAGGTAGTCGAGGCCGACGTTGACCAGGAACTGCAGGCGCTCGCAGATTTCCTTGAGAATCTTGTCGGCAATTTCGCCACGTCGGCCGGTCAGCTTCAGGCCGCCGAAATAGCCGCTGGCATCGCCGATCGGCAGGCAGGTGACGGCCGGCAGCGTCTTCTCGCCGACCCACACGTGCCGTGCTTCACGACGCAGACGGGTGCCGCGGCAATCCGGGCAGGGCTGGGTGCTGAGGAACTTGGCCAGCTCCTCACGCACGGTCGCCGATTCGGTCTCGCGGTAGCGGCGCTCCAGGTTCGGTACGATGCCTTCGAACGGGTGCGAGCGCTTGACGATGTCGCCTCGGTCATTGAGGTACTTGAAGTCGACGTTCTGTTTACCGCTGCCGTGGAGGATGACCTTCTGCTGCTCCGCCGGCAGTTCGCCGAAGGGGATTTCGAGGCTGAAGTCATAATGCGCGGCCAGCGAGCCGAGCATCTGGAAGTAATAGACGTTGCGCCGGTCCCAGCCGCGAATCGCGCCTTCGGCCAGGGTCAGCTCGCCGTTGACCAGGCGCTTGGTGTCAAAGAACTGCTTGACCCCCAGGCCGTCGCAGGTCGGGCAGGCACCGGCCGGGTTGTTGAAGGAGAACAGCTTGGGTTCCAGCTCGCTGATCGCATGGCCGCAGATCGGGCAGGCGAAGCGGGCGGAGAAGATCATCTCTTCGAACGGCTCGTCATCCATTGATGCGACCAAGGCAATGCCGTCGGCCAGCTTCAGCGCGGTTTCGAAGGATTCGGCCAGGCGCTGCTGCAGGTCCTCGCGAACCTTGAAACGGTCGACCACCACTTCGATGTTGTGCTTTTTCTGCTTGTCCAGCTTCGGCAGCTCATCGAGCTCGAACAGCTTGCCGTTGACCCGTGCACGGACAAAGCCCTGGGCGCGCAGTTCTTCGAAGACCGCCAGGTGTTCACCCTTGCGCTCGCGAATCACCGGTGCCAGCAGCATCAGTTTGCTGCCTTCGGGTTGGGCCAGCACCAGGTCGACCATCTGGCTGACGGTCTGCGCTTCCAGCGGGATGTCGTGGTCCGGGCAGCGCGGGGTACCGACGCGGGCGTAGAGCAGGCGCAGGTAGTCGTAGATCTCGGTGATGGTGCCGACGGTCGAACGCGGGTTGTGCGAGGTCGACTTCTGCTCGATGGAAATTGCCGGTGACAACCCTTCGATGGTGTCGACATCGGGCTTTTCCATCATCGACAGGAACTGCCGGGCATAGGCCGACAGGGATTCGACGTAGCGGCGCTGGCCTTCGGCGTACAGGGTATCGAAGGCCAGGGACGACTTGCCGGAACCGGACAGGCCGGTGATGACGATCAACTTGTCCCGGGGCAGGGTCAGGTCGATGTTCTTCAGGTTGTGGGTTCGTGCCCCACGAATCAGGATCTTGTCCACTGCGGCCTCGCTCGGCGGGCATAAACGGTTGAGTATACGGCTCCAGGCCATTACGCGGCAAAGCGTCGCGTATATGCCGTTAAGCGATGGGGCTGGTAGAATCGCCGCCGGTTCACACGAGGTTTATCCATGCACGATCCCCACAGCGAACGCATGAGTGGCAGCGAGACCCGCGCCGCAGGCGGCCTGGCCCTGGTGTTCGCCTTCCGTATGCTGGGCATGTTCATGGTCCTGCCAGTACTGGCGACCTATGGCATGGACCTGGCGGGGGCCACCCCGGCACTGATCGGCCTGGCCATTGGCGCCTACGGCCTGACCCAGGCTTTCCTGCAGATTCCGTTCGGGATGATCTCCGATCGCATCGGTCGGCGCCCGGTGATCTACCTGGGCCTGGTGATCTTTGCCCTGGGCAGCGTGCTGGCGGCCCAGGCCGACTCGATCTGGGGGGTGATCGCCGGACGCATCCTGCAAGGTGCCGGGGCGATTTCTGCCGCGGTCATGGCCTTGCTCTCTGACTTGACCCGCGAACAGCACCGGACCAAGGCCATGGCCATGATTGGCATGAGCATCGGCCTGTCGTTCGCCGTGGCCATGGTCGTCGGCCCGCTGCTGACCCGCGCTTTCGGTCTATCGGGGCTGTTCCTGGCCACTGCGGCCATGGCCCTGGTCGGTATCGCCCTGATTGCCTTCGTGGTGCCGGCGTCACACGGTGCGTTGCAGCATCGTGAGTCGGGGGTGGCCAAGCAGGCCCTGGGGCCGACCTTGCGTCACCCGGACCTGCTGCGCCTGGATGTAGGCATCTTCGTCCTGCACGCGATCCTGATGGCCAGCTTCGTCGCCTTGCCCCTGGCCCTTGTCGAACGTGGCGGGCTACCGAAGGAAGAGCACTGGTGGGTGTACCTGACCGCCTTGCTGATTTCATTCTTTGCAATGATCCCGTTCATCATCTACGGCGAAAAAAAGCGCAAGATGAAACGTGTCCTGCTGGGCGCGGTCAGTGTGTTGATGCTCACCGAGCTGTTCTTCTGGCTGTCGGCAGACAACTTGCGCGAACTGGTGATCGGCACCGTGATATTCTTTACTGCCTTCAACCTGCTGGAGGCATCCTTGCCTTCACTGGTAAGCAAGGTGTCGCCCGCCGGCGGCAAGGGCACGGCCATGGGGGTGTATTCCACCAGCCAGTTCCTTGGTGCCGCGCTGGGAGGAATTCTCGGTGGCTGGTTGTTCCAGCACGGTGGCCTGAGCACGGTGTTCCTTGGCTGCGCAGCGTTGTGTGCCCTGTGGTGGGTCGTGGCGCTGAGCATGCGTGAACCGCCGTACGTGACCAGCCTGCGCATGCCGTTATCGGCCGAGGCGGTACGGGAAGCGGGGCTGACCGAGCGGCTGATGGCCGTACCGGGTGTGACCGACGCAGTGGTGGTGGCCGATGAAGCCGCCATCTATATCAAACTTGATACACAAATTTTGGATCGCACGACCCTGGAACGCCTGGTAAATCCGGCTTCCTCCGCGTGCGAAGCCTAGGAGAACGTTATGGCCCGTGGGGTTAACAAAGTCATTCTGGTCGGTACCTGCGGCCAGGATCCCGAAGTCCGCTACCTGCCCAACGGTAACGCCGTGACCAACCTGAGCCTGGCGACCAGCGAGCAGTGGACCGACAAGCAGACCGGCCAGAAGGTCGAGCGTACCGAATGGCACCGCGTTTCGATGTTCGGCAAGGTTGCCGAGATCGCCGGTGAATACCTGCGCAAAGGCTCGCAGGTCTACATCGAGGGCAAGCTGCAGACCCGTGAGTGGGAAAAGGACGGCATCAAGCGTTACACCACCGAAATCGTCGTCGACATGCAGGGCACCATGCAGCTGCTCGGCGGCCGTCCACAGAACCAGGACGGCGCCCCGCAAGGCGGCAACAACTACAACCAGGCGCCACGCCAGCAGGCTCCGCGTCCACAGCAGTCCGCGCCACAACAGCGCCCGGCGCCTCAGCAGGCCGCACCGCAGCCGGCTCCGGACTTCGACAGTTTCGATGACGACATTCCGTTCTAAGCCGCGCTGGGTGACCAGAGACAATCGGTAAAATGTCTAGCCAAAGCCCCCGTTTAACGGGGGCTTTGGCGTTTTAGGGGGGACAGTTTCAGTTGACTCAATTCTGCTAGCGCCATTCGGTGCTCGGCCATCAACAGCGTGGCGGCCTGCTTGAAGCTTGGTTCTTCCCGTTCCAGGCGACTTGCCTGAGGCGATCTGGCCAATTGCTCAACGCAGTCGTTCGGCATGATCTAAGCTCCACAAAGGATGGCGTTTCGAGCAGGGGTTTCAATGCGAAGCACACCTGAAAACAGTCTGAAGCACGCGTTGAAAATCTGTAGAGACAGCTTTGTTTCTGTTGGCTTCTTCAGCTTTTTCATTAACGCGTTAATGCTTGTCCCTACCTTCTATATGCTTCAGGTGTATGGGCGGGTGATGTCGAGCGGAAGCCTGACGACCCTGGCAATGCTAACGCTGATCATGACCGGGCTGCTGATCACGCTCGCCTCCCTGGAATGGATTCGTTCGCGGATCATGGTTCGGGTCAGTACCCGGCTGGATGTGCTGTTGAGTCGCCAGGTCTATAAGGCCAGTTTCAAACGGGCTCTGGAAAGTGGCGGCATGGATGCCTCGGCGCAGTCGCTCAACGACTTGACGGGCTTGAGGCAGTTTCTCTCCGGCAACGGGTTGTTCGCCTTTTTCGACGCGCCCTGGCTGCCGATCTATATCGCGGTGATGTTCGCGTTTCATCCCTGGTTTGGCTGGGTAGCGACCGGCAGTGCTCTGTTGTTGTTATTGCTCGCATTCATCAATGAGAAGCTGACCGGGCCGGTACTGGCCCAGGCCAACAAGGAGCATATCGGCGCGACGCTCTACACCACGAAGAACCTGCGCAACGCCGAAGTCATCGAGTCGATGGGCATGCTTGAAACCCTGATGGATCGCTGGGGGCGTCGGCAAAGGAACGTGCTGCTGCTGCAGTCCCTGGCGAGTGATAGAGCAGCGATTGTCAGTACGCTTTCCCGGTCTTTCCGGCTTCTGGTGCAATCACTGGTGCTGGGGCTGGGGGCCTACCTGGCGGTGGATCATCAGGTGGGCGCAGGCATGGTGTTTGCCGGGGCCGTGCTGCTGGGGCGGGCACTGGCCCCCATCGATCTGATCATCGGTAGCTGGAAGGGCTTTACTGCCGCTCGCTCGCAGTACAGTCGTCTGAACGACATCCTCGACAAACAACAAGCGCAACCCGAGCGTCTGTCTTTACCTGCGCCCCAGGGGCACGTGCAGGTCGAGAATCTGATAGTCGCGGCACCTGGCTCGAAAACGCCGATCATCAAGAACATCAGCTTCAGCGTACCTGCCGGTTGCGTGGTGGGAATCATCGGTCCAAGTGCCTCGGGCAAATCGACCCTGGCCAGGGCACTGATGGGGGTGTGGGCGCCGCAGCATGGGGTGGTCCGGCTGGATGGCGCAGACATCAGCACCTGGGACAAGCATGAGCTTGGCCCGCATATCGGTTACTTGCCCCAGGATATTGAACTGTTCGAAGGCAGCGTTGGCGAGAACATTGCCCGTTTTGCCGAGGTCGATTCGGCGAAAGTCATTCAAGCTGCCAGGACTGCGGGCGTTCACGAGATGATTTTGCTGCTGCCCGATGGCTACGACACCATCATCGGCAGCGAGGGTGTCATGCTCTCGGGAGGGCAGCGCCAGCGCATCGGACTGGCTCGCGCCCTGTATGGCAACCCGCGACTGATTATTCTCGACGAGCCCAATTCCAACCTTGACGAAGTCGGTGATCGTGCCCTGGCCGCAGCCATCCAGCAGCTCAAGCAGACCGGCGCGACGCTGTTTGTAATTACTCACCGAACCAACATCGTCTCGCAACTTGACCGGCTCATGGTGATGAGGGCTGGGGTTATCACTCTCTATGGGCCACGCGACCAGGTGCTGGCCGAACTCAATGCGCAGCAACCGCAGGTACCAAAGCACGCCATGCCAGCACCAGTAGGCGCCAGCATGGCCTCGGTCGAGACTAGCAAGGGCAATGGCAATGAACCCTACGATGCCCAGCCGTCAAATTGAAAGCTTCGCTGACCTACCCACAGCAGATCGTAAAATCCGCCGCCTGGGCCTTGGCATTGTAGGGGTGACTTTCGGCTTGTTCGGCACCTGGGCGGCGATCGCGCCCCTCGACGGCGCCGCTTACGCGCCGGGGGTGGTCACCGTGCAGGCTTATCGCAAAACGGTCCAGCATCTTGAAGGGGGCATTGTCAAAGAGGTGCTGGCCCATGACGGTGACATCGTCAAGCGTGATGACCCGCTGATCATTCTCGATGATGCCCAGCTGCGCTTCGAGTATGAGATAGCCCGAAGCCAGCTGCTCGCGGCCAGAGCCATGGAGGCCAGGCTCATCGCCGAGCGCGACACGCTACCGGTGATCGGTTTTGGCAAGATCGCCGATCTCGCCAGCCTGCGGGGAGAGGAAGCGCGTCAGGGCGAGACTCAGGTGTTCAACGCTCGGCAGGGCTCGCGGCTGGGCCAGATAGCGGTGTTGCGCGAGCGCATTGGCCAGTTGAATCAACAGATCAAGGGACTGGAGTCGATGATCGGTACCAAGGTTAGTCTGGAGAAATCCTACAGCGGTGAAATCAATGAATTGACCGACCTGCTGCAGCAGGGGTTCGTTGACAAACAACGTCTGCTCGAGCAGGAGCGCAAGCTGGGGATGCTCAGGTCGGAGGTGGCTGATCATCGTTCCACTATTAACAGGACGCGTCTGCAGATCAACGAAACGCAGCTGCAGATTCTGCAGGTCGACAAGGATTTCAGTGCCGACGTTGTCAAGCAACTGGCCGAGGTCCAGACCCGGATATACGACCTGCAAGAGAAAACCTCGGCCCTGGAAGACCGGCTCAGCCATATCGTCATCCGCGCACCCGACGCGGGCATGGTGATTGGCATGACAGTGCACACCATTGGTGGTGTGGTGCGCCCGGCAACGCCGTTGCTGGACATCGTTCCATCGGTTTCCGAGCTGGTCATAGAGGCCCAGGTGGCACCGGTGGATATTGATCGCATCGCCATCGGCAAGCGTGCCGATATCCGTTTCGGTGCGTTCAAGAGTTCGACGACGCCGGTGATCGAAGGCGAGGTCAGCAGCGTATCGGCTGACCGGCTGACCAATGAAAAGACCGGGGCTGCCTATTACCTGGCGCGGGTCCGGGTAACCGAGGAGGGCGCGCGCACCCTGGGTGAGCGCAAGTTATTGCCGGGGATGCCGGCGGACGTGTTGATCATCACCGGGCAACGCACGCTGTTGCAGTACTTGATGCAGCCGGCCCGCGATGTCATGTCTCAATCGATGATCGAGGAATGACCGTGGGCATGTCGTCAGTGCTTTTTGGGGGGGTGTTCATGCTGGCTGTGGGTGCCGCCCTGGGGCAAACCGCTGCACCAGCATCGACCGGGGTCAGTGCCTCTACGTTCTCCACCGACCTCATGCAGTTGTATCGCGAGGCGCGACTGGAGGACCCGCGGGTATTGGCCTCTTTTGCGCAAGCGCAGGCGGGCAAGGAACATCAACGCGAGGCCATGGGGGCGCTGTTGCCGCAAGTATCGCTCAATGCCGGGTCGAACCGAATTCACCAGGAAAACGACCTGATACAGCAGAGTTACGATAGCGAAAGCTACAGCCTGGTGCTGCGTCAGTACCTCTACAACAAGGCCGCGTGGGAGAACTACCAAAAGTTCAAAAGCTTGGCCAGGCAGTCCGAGTCGCAAGCACTGGATGCCCAGGCCGAGGCCACTGTGGAATTGGCGCGGCGCTACTTCACCGCGTTGGCGGCCGAGGATGAGCTGGAGTTGGTGAGGGCGGAGCGTCGAACCACGCAAAAGAGTCTGGACCGAGTCAATGCGTTGTACGAAAAGCAGCTGGCGTTGGTGACGGACCAGCTCGACCTCAAGGCCCGGGTGGATTTGCTCGCGGCGCAGGAACTGGATGCCCGCAACCAGGCCAGTATCAGTCGCGAGGCACTGGCGGAGATCGTCGGCAGGCCGGTCAAGGAGAAGCTCAACCGGATACGTGATGACGCGCAGCTACGGGTTTCGGCGCAGAGTATGGAGGACTGGGTCCGCGAGGGTATAGCGCAAAACCCGACGCTCAAGGCCAGCGAGAGTGGTGTCGAAGCAGCGGGTGCCGCGTTGCGCAGTGGCAAGGGCGGGCACTATCCGACCGTGAGCCTGAACCTGAGCGCACAAGAAACCAACGAGGGCTACAACAACTCCCAGACGCCGCGTACCGACAGCTATGTCGCTGGCATCGGCGTTCAGGTGCCGCTGTACAGCGGCGGCTCGACCTCGGCGCGGGTCCGTGGGCTCTACCAGGATCAGCTGACCGCCGAGCAGGAGCTGGAAGCGATCCGGCGCCAGGTGGTCAAGGAGATCACCAGCGCTTACCTGACTGCCAATTCGAACGGCGAAAAAATCCACGCAAATCGTCTGGCCCTGGCCTCGGCAAAGCTTTCCAGGGTGGCGGCAGAGAAAGCGTTGACCTACGGGATGGTCAATGCCGTCGATGTTCTGGCCAGTGTACGCAACGAGTTCCGCGCTCGGCGTGACCTGCTCAAGACGCAGTACGAATTCCTCAGTAATGTGTTCACCCTCAATCGCTGGGCGGGAAAACCGCTAGCCGAAAGTGTCGACAGTGTCAATGGCTGGTTGAGTCCCGGAAGCCCCGCCCAGGCAGCGGACGTTGAATCCGAGTATTAGCCGAAAGCGTGCCTGGTCATTCAACGCGGATGATCGCCAACCGATTGCCATGATCTACAGCCCTAGCGCCGGAAAACATCATGTTCATCAGCGGGCAGGTCATGGCTGCGACCACTAAATTCGCGTGCCTTTATCCGTTCACCCCTGCGGCCTGTCAGGTCAGGTTCATGGAACTCGCAGAAACGGGTGGAGTCGAAAAATTGACAGGTGTATTGTTGGCGCATGTAACTACACACCATTCGTCTGTTAATTGACGATTTTGCTCGGTGTCAGACTGTGCTTACAGGCCGCCTGTAGCGAGCCTAAGACCTTGATTTCCGAGGGCTAGGGCCACTCCTTGAAAGCATCGATCGGGCTCCTCGCAGGAGGCTTGAGTCTGCAGCGGGTGGGTGGCGGCGCGTTGGGCTGACCTAGACTCAGTTGAGGGGCTCTAGGGAGCACAGCATCGTGCGTAAGCTATTGATAGTTATTTCTATTTGTGTTGTCTCGATGACGCTTTCCGGCTTTGGGAAGCGTCCGCAACCCTTGTCGATGCCACGGCTAGACGTGGCCCCGGGGCTGTTGACCCAGCAAGGTCAACGGGTGCAGGTCATAGATCGTTTTTCATGGGAGGCAGGAACGTCATGCCTAACCACAGAAAGCCGATACGTGTGATGCTGGTCGATTGTCGCCCCCTGGTTCTCATGGGGCTTCATGACTTGATCAATGCCAGGAAGCCGCGGATGGAAGTGAGCGGCGAGGCCACCACCTATACCAATGCGCTGGATCTTGCCGATCAGTTGCATCCCAATGTCATTCTTTTCAGTTTCTTTCTGGATGTGCTGAGCCCGCTGGAGGTCGTCGCGGGACTCGCTCGCAGCGCTGAAATGAAAGTGCTGGTGCTCAAGGGCCTGTACGAAGCCGTCCCCGTTGTCCAGGCGATAGAGGCGGGCGCACGCGGTATCGTGCTGGCGGAAGACCCGACGGAGTCGATCATCCAGGCCATCATCAAGGTTCACCATTACAACAGTGGGCTGGACAGAGCCTGGGTCGGTGGGCTTTCCGGCTATGCCGCGGCCATGCATACACCCTTGAAATATAACCTGGAGCGGGCGAAACAGGCGCGGCTGACGCTGCGCGAGCGGGAGCTGATTCGCGCCATCGTGGGCGATCCGTCCGCCAAATACGTGAGTATCGCCGGGCGCCTGGGGATCAGTGAGCACACCGTGCACAACCATCTCAGCAACATCTATCAAAAGCTGAATCTGATCAATCGCATCGACTTGCTGATGTACGCGCTGAAGCACGGGCTCAACAACAACGAAGAACCGCCCGAGTCCATCCGGGTGGAGCGGGATTGATTTTCACGTCGAAACAAGACTGCTTGAGCACGTTTTGGTGCGCCTGGGCCATCACCGGGGCAGGGGCCCCAGGTTGAGGGTGCTGACGTTGTCGAAGTTTCAAAAAGTAATGCGAGGGTGGTTGCCACGCCACCCTCGCATCCTTTCACACGTGCGCTGCCTCAGGCGCCGCCAAACACAATGTCGCTATTGAGCAGATCGACCCCGACCAAGGTGATGGTCGTTGTCTGTCCGCCCGTCTCGGCAACCGTCACGATGCTGTCTGCACCGCTGTTGTTGATCGATTGGACAACGGCGTTCTGGTCGCCGTTGAGCACCAGCGTGTCTCGCAGGCTTAGGCTCGCATCGAAGCCGGTGACCTGGTACAGGTTCTCATCGGCGGACAAATCGATGTTGAAGGCATCCCGCTCACCGCCCGTACCCACCAACCGGTAGTCGAAGAGGACGTCGGTCGGGTCGTTGGCGAACAGGTTGGCGTCGAACGCACTTGTCGCCGTGTCCCCATCCTTGTCCGTCAGCGTCGCATTGAACGCCAGCTTGATATCGCTGGCCAGGTTCTCGCTCTGCTGAATGAACTGGATCACCGGGATCTTGATCTCGCCCCTGGCCATCGTCAGCTGAACCGCGTCGATCAGCGCCGTGCCCTGTTTCTCAATGAGGAAGGATACCTGTCCGCCGTCCTCCGGCGTCAGGGTGTTGACCTCGATGAGGTTCGAGAACGTGCCATCCTCGTAGTAGATCCTGTAGTACAGGTCTTCTGTTGCCGTAGTGTATCCCCCGACGGAGTTGTCGATGAAGACCTTCATGGCTGTCAGCAGGCTCTCCGGATTGACGACGAAACTTTCATCGGCGTTGCTGATGGCCGCCAGGTTGTCTCCTTGGAAAAGGTTGTTGGCGACGCCGATGCCGGATGTGCTGACGTTCATGGACGCCGGGTCGATGTACGCGGGCAAGGGGTCGGTCTGTATCACCGTTTCGACGGGGTCGGGTTTCCCCAGCCCAATGCCGGTCAGGATGTCCGCCGTTGACGCAAGCGCCTTGGCGGAAAAGAAGACAATCTCCTCGGAGGGCGAAGGGATAGTCAGGTCAGCCGGCTCTGGAATCAACAAGGTGCGTACGGGGTCCGGGCCGCCGGCAGCGAGCGCGCCGTCGGCACTGCTGAGCACGATCGTCGAACCGAAGCCTTGCACCAGATCCAGTGCATAGCTGCCATTGGCAAAGGCGGTCAGCGTGTAGTCGACGGTGGTGTTCGCCGTTGCCGCATTGTTGTCGAAGTCACCGGTCAAGGTCCCGGCGAACTGGTACGCACCATTGACGTCCGGCGAGGGCACCAGCTCGGTGAGCGTGCCGGTCCCGGTCGTGGTCGTGTTGTCGGGCCTGACGAGGGTGAACTGGCCATTGACCAACGAGATGTTCAGGCCCGTCGCCCCCAGCCCATCGGCGCCGGCCGACTTGCTCCAGAAGCCATATTGCGCAAGGACGCTACCGGTCCCGATCAGGTTGCCGAATGCGAGTGCCGGGCCGTCGTCCTTGATCACCAGGTTCTGCCCGATATTGAGGGTGGCCTGGGCGCTGTCGCCGTCCTTGTCGGTCTTGGTCGCCGTCAGGGTCACCAGGTTGTCGGAGGTCAGGCTGGTGGAGTCATCCGGATTGGTCGCGTCGGGATGGAT
>NZ_JANAVH010000022.1:0-28489 GCF_024213215.1 Pseudomonas sp. SBB6
CTCAATGGCCTGAGCCCTGTCGACTACAGGGCTCAGGCTGCTGGTTAATACTGTCCAACTTTAGGGGGGCAGTCCAGCGTTGTGGGAGCTGGCTTGCCAGCGATGGGCTGTCAGTGATTGACGGTATGCGCCAGCATCACCGACAGCTGACACAGCGGCCGCCCACTCTCGGCATGCCACTGATTGAAGGCATCCTGCACCAGGGCCAGATCGCGCTGGCTGGTCGGCGGCTTGTCGATGATGTCCTGGGCGATCAACGCCGCAGCCATGTCATTGGTAGGGATGAACGTGTCCTTACCGCACATGCGCAAAAAACGCGGCGCCGACAGCCCGCCCAACTGGTTGCCATGCTTGGCCAGGTACTTCCACAGGCCGACGATATCGGTCACCGGCCAATCGGCGATAAAGCCACCGAAACTGCCGAATTCCTTCTCGACATCGAGGATCATCTGCGCATTGCGCGGCACGCTCTTGAGCTTGCCCAGGTGGCGGATGATCCGCGTGTCCTGCATCAGCCGCTCCAGGTGCTCGGCGCCCATCAGCACGACCTTTTGCGGGTCGAAAGCGAAGAACACCTGCTCGAAGGCCGGCCATTTGGCGTCCACCAGGCTGTGCTTCAAACCGGCGCGAAACACCCGCAGGGCCAGGGTCGACAGGTAACGGTCGGCGCCGATCGCGCGTAACTGCTCGGGGCTTTTCGCCTGGGGCAGGTGCGCTTCGAGGGCCGCGGCCGAGCCGAAGCGGTTCAGGCAGTACTCATGCAGCCATTGGTAATCGCGCATGGCGGTCAGATGTTCAACACGTCGACAAAACGCGGGGTGGCGGTCTCGTCGATCTTCAGGCTGGTGAAGTCGAACAGATTGCGGTCCGCCAGTTGCGACGGCACCACGTTCTGCAGGCCACGGAAGATGTTCTCGGTACGCCCCGGGGTCTTGCGCTCCCACTCCACCAGCATGTCCTTGACCACCTGGCGCTGCAGGTTTTCCTGCGAGCCGCAGAGGTTGCACGGGATGATCGGGAATTCCTTCATGTCCGAGTAGGCCTGGATGTCCTTCTCGCTGCAGTAGGCCAGCGGGCGGATCACCACGTTACGCCCGTCATCGGCACGCAGCTTGGGCGGCATGGCCTTGAGGGTGCCGTTGAAGAACATGTTGAGGAAGAAGGTTTCGACGATGTCGTCGCGGTGATGCCCCAGGGCCATCTTGGTCGCGCCGATCTCGTCGGCAAAGGTGTACAGGGTGCCGCGACGCAGGCGCGAGCACAGCGAGCAGGTGGTCTTGCCTTCCGGGATCAGCTCCTTGACCACCGAGTAGGTGTCCTTCTCGACGATGTGGTACTCGACGCCGAGGGTTTCCAGGTAGGCCGGCAACACGTGCTCGGGGAAGCCCGGCTGCTTCTGGTCCATGTTCACCGCGACGATGTCGAACTTGATCGGCGCCACTTTCTGCAGGTGCAGCAGAACATCGAGCATGGTGTAGCTGTCTTTGCCGCCGGACAGGCAGACCATGACCTTGTCACCGTCTTCGATCATGTTGAAGTCGGTGATGGCTTCGCCAGCGAGACGACGCAGGCGTTTTTGCAGTTTGTTCTGGTTGACCGAAAGGGTGCCCATAGCGCTTGGAATCCGCGAGGTGTGACAAAAGCCGAACATTTTACCCTTAAACCACCAGCGGGCGTAGGCCAATCCGATAAAGACTGCATCGTGATTAAGCAGCCCCCTGACAGCGCGATTTGCTCTAAAAAGCCGGCTTTATGCAGCGAACGCCTTTCTATACTGCGACATAAGGCCACACAAAGGTGACCTCCAACCTCTGGCCCAGACTTGGGGCCGCAGCGCTCCGCTGGGGGGCGATGGCAACAGCGATAGGAGTGACCGGCATGATCCATCACGTTGTTGGGCTATTTACCCATCCCGATCAGGAATGGAAAGAAATACGCGGTGAAGAAGAAAGCATCAGTCACATGTACCTGACCCACACGCTGATCCTCGCCGCGATCCCGGCGATTTCGGCGTTTATCGGCACCACCCAGGTCGGCTGGGTCATCGGCGATCGCGCTCCGGTCATGCTGACCCAGGAAAGCGCGCTGTGGATGACCATCATGTCCTACCTGGCCATGCTGGGCGGCGTGGCGGTCATGGGCGCATTCATCCACTGGATGGCCCGCACCTACGACGCCAACCCCAGCCTGGCGCGCTGCATCGCCTTTGCCACCTACACCGCAACGCCGCTGTTCATCGGTGGCCTGGCGGCGCTGTACCCGCACCTGTGGCTGGGTATGATCGTTGGCACCGCAGCGGTGTGCTACACGGTCTACCTGCTGTATGTCGGCTTGCCGACCTTCATGAACATTCCATCCGACGAGGGCTTCCTGTTCTCGAGTTCGGTACTGGCAGTAGGGCTGGTGGTGCTGGTCGCCATCATGGCCTTCACCGTGATTGTCTGGGGACTGGGCGTGGGGCCCGTCTATACCAACTGACGCAAACTATTAGAACAGCAACATAGGTGCACCAACCCTCAGGCCGCCGCAAGGCGGCCTGATACTGTGCGCTGACAGGTGGCTCGGCAGCGCCGCTGCGGTTGCGGCATAATTGTCGGCCAGGAGAGTTCCCCGATATGCCCGAACTGCTCAAATCCCGCGTCGAAACCTGTTACCAGCAAGCCGAAACCTTTTTCAAACGCCCCTTCCCGCGCCCCGAAGTCAGCTTCAAGCTGCGCGGACAAAAGGCTGGCGTCGCCCACCTGCACGAGAACCTGCTGCGCTTCAACCTGCAGCTGTACCGTGAAAACAGCGAAGATTTCCTCAAGCAGACGGTGCCCCATGAGGTCGCCCACCTGGTGGCGCACCAGCTGTTTGGCGACCGCATCCAGCCCCATGGCGAGGAATGGCAGCTGATCATGCGCGGCGTCTATGAACTGCCGCCCCACCGCTGCCATAACTACGCCGTCAAGCGCCGCACGGTGACCCGCTATATCTACCGCTGCCCGTGCGCTGGCAGCGACTTCCCGTTCTCGGCTCAACGCCATGGCCTGGTGCGCCAGGGGCGGCGCTATCTGTGCCGGCGCTGTCGCAATACCCTGGTGTATAGCGGCGAGACCCGGGTGGAATAAAGCATCGCGGGGCAAGCCCACTCCCTCCCAATCTGTGGAAGCCCCCGCAGACACAAAAAAGCCCATCCGAAGATGGGCTTTTTGCGTTACACCGCCTGCGTCTTAGCGAGCAGGACCTTCAGCCACGCCCAGGTCATCCATCGGGCGGGGATCGGTCAGCGGCGAGCCACCGGAAGCCAGTTCGGCCTGCAGCTTGTCTTCGTCCAGCTCATTGACCCACTTGGCCACGACCACGGTGGCCACGGCATTGCCGATCAGGTTGGTCAGGGCACGGGCTTCGGACATGAAGCGGTCGATGCCGAGGATCAGCGCCAGGCCGGCAACCGGCAGGTGGCCAACGGCCGACAGGGTCGCGGCAAGCACAATGAAACCACTACCGGTAACGCCCGCAGCACCCTTGGAAGCGACCAGCAGCACCAGCAGCAGGGTGATCTGGTGGGTGATGTCCATGGTGGTGTCGGTCGCCTGGGCGATGAACACGGCGGCCATGGTCAGGTAGATCGAGGTACCGTCGAGGTTGAACGAGTAGCCGGTCGGGATCACCAGGCCAACCACGGATTTCTTCGCCCCCAGACGCTCCATCTTGGTCAGCATGCGTGGCAGCGCCGATTCCGAAGACGAAGTACCCAGCACGATCATCAGCTCTTCACGGATGTAGCGGATCAGCTTGAGGATGCTGAAGCCGTGAGCGCGGGCGATACTGCCAAGCACCACCAGGATGAACAGCACGCAGGTGACGTAGAAGCAGATCATCAGCTGGCCCAGTTGCACCAGCGAACCGACGCCGTACTGGCCAATGGTGAAGGCCATGGCACCGAAGGCACCGACCGGCGCCAGCTTCATGATCATGTTGATGATGTTGAACATGACATGGGCGAAGCGGTCGATCAGGTCCAGCAATGGCTTGCCGTAGGCACCCAGGCGATGCAGGGCGAAGCCAAAGATCACCGAGAACATCAGCACTTGCAGGATGTCGCCGTTGGCGAAGGCGCCGACCACGGTGTTGGGGATGATGTTGAGCAGGAAGCCCACGGTGGTCTGCTGCGCGCCAGCGGCGGCATAGGCGGCCACACTGCTGGCGTTCAGGGTGCTGACATCGATGTGCATGCCGGCGCCAGGCTTGACCACGTTGACCACGACCAGACCGATGATCAGGGCAATGGTCGAGACGATTTCGAAGTACAGCAGCGCGTAGCCACCGGTCTTGCCGACCGATTTCATGTTCTGCATGCCGGCGATGCCGCTGACCACGGTGCAGAAGATGATCGGGGCGATGACCATTTTGATCAGTTTGACGAACCCGTCACCCAGTGGCTTCAGGGCTACGCCGGTTTCAGGGTAGTAGTGGCCCAGCAGGATACCGATGGTGATCGCTACTAACACCTGGATATACAGCGATTTGTACAGTGGCTGACGCGTCGTCATGGCTAATTCCTCAAGGGTACCGGCTCATCCTTGCCAGGATGCGGGGTACCTAAAGCGCGAACCCTCCTGCACTGGAGGGATTTGTTGTGTCGAGCTGCCTGGCAGAACTCTGATGAGTCCATAGCAAGCCCGATGCCAAAATGCGCTTTAACGGTGCAAGCCCCGGTTTTACGGGGCTGCCATGCACAAAGAGGTTGCAGGTTGACGGGGTGGGGTTGGCGGATTTCCGCACGCTGCAGAAAAGATTCCGACAATGATGGCGATAATCCGCCTAGGGGTTGCGCTCCAGTTCAAAGCGAATCCGAAAGGCAGCACCGCCCAGCGGCGAGTCATCGAGGGTCAGGGTCGCGTCGTAGCTTTCAATGATGTCCTTGACCACCGCCAGGCCGATGCCCTGCCCCGGGTTCTGCCGGTCCAGGCGCTCGCCACGCTGGAGAATGCGCTCACGCTGGTTGGCAGGCACGCCGGGGCCGTCGTCCTCGATACACAGTACAACCTGCGCCTGGTTGGCCAGCAGGCTGATGCGAACCTGGCTCAGACACAGGCGGTAGGCGTTTTCCAGCAAGTTGCCGAGCAGTTCCAGCAAGGCCCCCTGCTCCATCGGTACCATTGCGTTCGCTGGCACATCCACGCTGATGTGCACGTGCTTGTCGCGGTAGACCTTGGCCAGGGTGCTGCACAGGCTGTCAAGCAACGGCCGCAGTTGCACCTGGTGGCGCACCAGGCCGCTCTTGCGCAGGCTGGCGCGTTGCAGTTGGTAGTCGATCTGCTGGCTCATGCGTTCGATCTGGCTTTGCAGCACCCGCGCCTGCTCACGGTCTTCGCGGCGCTGGGCCATGCTTTCGCTGACGCCCTGAAGCACGGTGAGCGGTGTTTTCAGGCTGTGGGCCAGATCCCCCAGGGAATCACGGTAGCGGCGGCGCTGCTCGCGCTCGCTGCGCAACAGGCGGTTGAGCGAGTCGGTCAGGCGCAGCAGTTCACGTGGATGCTCGCTGCTCAAGCCTTCGCGGGCGCCGGACTCGACATCATCCAGCTCGCGGCTCATCTGCCGCAGCGAACGCAGCCCCCAGGTCAGGCCGGCCCAGAGCAGCACCAGCAGCGCCAGCAACGCCGCGCCGAAGCCCAGGTAGAGCTTCTCGCGCAGGCCGTCGAGGGTGTGCTGGTATTCACGTACCGGCTGCAGGGCGACGATACTGAAGGCGGCGGTCTTGCCACCGAGCAGCTTGACCTCGACGTCATAGACGAAGAACTCCTCGCCGTCGCCCTGACGAATCCGCGCGAACTCGTTGCCACGCCCGTCGTAGCGCGGGGTGTAGTTGATGTTCTCGTCCGCAGTGGCCCGCGAACGCCACACCAGGTTGCCCTGGCGGTCATAGATGTAACCGAGCAGGCGGCTGTCGGGCAGGTTGAATTTTTCGTCGGGCAACAACACCGGCATCTGCAGGTTGCCGTCTTCAATCCGTGCGGCAGAGATCAAGGTGGTGACGTCCGACGCCAGGCGCTGCTCGATCGACTCCTGCAAGGCCAGGCTGAAGGCCTTTTGCAAAGCCGGCAGCAAGCCAAGCATGAACAGCAGCGCCAGCACTGCGGCCGCCAGCATCAAACGCAGGCGTAGCGAACGGATCATCGGCAGCGCTCGGTGAACAGGTAGCCCAGGCCACGCACGGTATCGATCGGCTTGAAGCCGTTGCTGCCCTCAAGCTTGCGCCGCAGGCGGCCGACCAGCACCTCGATGACGTTCGGGTCACGCTCGTCATCGTCTGGGTAGAGCTGCTCCATCAGGCGGTCCTTGGCCACCACCTGCTGGTGATGACGCATCAGGTACTCGAGGATGCGGTACTCATAGGCCGTCAGCGCCAGGGGTTGCTCGTCGAGGGTCGCCTGCTTGCGATTGAGGTCGAGCACCAGGGGGCCGGCGGCGATGGTCGACTGGGTAAAGCCGCTGGAGCGGCGCAGCAGGGCGTTGAGGCGGGCTTCGAGCTCTTCGAACTGAAAGGGTTTGACCACGTAGTCGTCGGCCCCAGCAGCCAGGCCTTCGACCTTGTCCTGCCAGTTGCCACGGGCCGTGAGGATCAGGATCGGAAAGCTCTTGCCCTGGGAGCGCAGTTGGCGGATCAGGTCGAGCCCGCTCATGCCCGGCAGGCCCAGGTCGATCACCGCCAGGTCATGGTTGAACTGCTCGGCCTGGTACAGGGCCTCCTCGGCATTGGCCACCGCTTCGACCACATGCCCGCTTTCCGTCAAGCGGCTGTACAAGTGATGACGCAAAAGTGCCTCATCCTCGACCACCAGCAGTTTCATACGCTCCTCCAGACCCATGCCGGCCTTTATTGGCCAGTCAATTTGTAGACCGAATGCAGAATAACAGCGAACCGGCCGTGCGCATGCAGGCCGGTTCGGACATCGCCAGGCGACTTAGAACGCGTAGTTGGCCGACAGGTAGGTCTGGGCGCTGCTGTTCAGGCGCAGGCTGCCGACTTTCGGGCCGTCATGCTCGGACAGTTCGGTGCTGGCATTGCTGCGCAGGTAACGGTAGCCCAGTTCCACCGAAGCATTGTCGGTGACTTGCTGCAGCAGGCCGGCTTGCAGGCCGATGGCGTAGCCGGTGTCGGTGTCGCGGCTGTAGCCGGAGGACTCCATGCTCATCTTGGTCAGGCCGGCGCTGGCGCCACCGAACAACTTGGTGGTGCTGCCCAGCGGGTAGAACAGGTCGTAGCTGCCCAGCAGGTTTTCCTGACGCACTTTCAGGCCGCTGTGGTCGTTGGAGACGTTGTCGTAGGTGAGGTAGTAGCGGCCCTGGTCGTTCATCTGGCCGACGCGGATGCCGTAGGTGCTGTCCTTGCTGATGATGCCGTCGGTGTTCAGGTGATCAGTGTTGCGGCTCAGCAGGCCGGATTTTTTGATCTTGTCGCTAGTCTGACCATAAGTGACGCCAGCGAAGGTGGTGTCAGCGGCCTGGGCGGCGGCGCTGGCGCCAAGGAAAGCAACGGTGAGCAGCAGGGTGTTGAGCTTTTTCATCGTGTGGTACTCCAGGTGATGCACTGTGTTGGTGTGGAAGCTAGAGTAAGCAAGCCGTCCTGAACCGCCGCTGAACCCTGGCTGAACCTCGGCTGAACAGCTGCGCCGATTGCAAAAACCGACTGCAAGAGCCGCCCGAAGAAAAAAAGGAGTACCGACCATGCGTTGTCTGCTCGCTCTGGCCCTGATCGGCGCCGCCAGCCTGGCCCAGGCTGCGGTGCAAACCCGTGAGATTCCCTACCAGGACGCCGACGGCAAGCGCCTGGTCGGCTATTACGCCTACGACGACGCCGCCAAGGGCAAGCGCCCGGGCGTGGTCGTGGTGCATGAACTGTGGGGGCTCAACGACTATGCCAAGCGCCGCGCCCGCGACCTCGCCGGCCTCGGTTACAGCGCCCTGGCCATCGACATGTATGGCGACGGCAAGAACAGCGAACACCCGGCCGACGCCAAGGCGTTCATGGCCGCAGCGCTGAAAAACCCGAACACTGCAGCCCAGCGCTTTGATGCCGGGGTTGAACTGCTGAAGATCCAGCCACAGACCGATACCAAACAGATCGCCGCCATTGGCTACTGCTTTGGCGGCAAGGTGGTGCTCGATGCCGCGCGCCGCGGTGAGCCACTGGCCGGGGTGGCCAGCTTCCACGGTGCACTGGTCACCAATGCGCCAGCGACGCCGGGCAGCGTCAAGGCCAAGGTGTTGGTAGAGCATGGCGCCAGCGACAGCATGGTGACGCCGGAGCAGGTGGAAAAATTCAAGGAAGAAATGGACGCGGCCGGGGCGAGCTATGAGTTCGTCAGTATTCCCGGGGCCAAGCATGGCTTCACCAACCCCGATGCCGACCGCCTGAGCCATGGCGGGCATGGTGGGCCTGATATTGGCTACAACAAGTCGGCGGATGAGAGCGCCTGGGCGGATTTGCAGGCGTTCTTCAAAAAGATCTTCACTAAAGGTTAACCCCTGTAGGAGCGGGCTTGCCCCGCGATAGCGGTGTGTCTGTTACACCGCTATCGCGGGGCAAGCCCGCTCCTACACAGTGGCACGCCGGCAACAGCCACGGCACAATACCGGCCATGAACCGACTGCCCACCTGCTGCGCCCCGCTCCTGCACCACTGGCCCCTGCCGCGTCCGGTCCCCGGCGCGATCCTGGTCAGTTGCCCGTTCGACCCCGCCCTGCTCGCCAGCGACGACTTCAGCCGCGCCGGCATCGAGCAGACCGCCAGCCTGCAACGCTCAGTGGCCAAGCGCCAGGCCGAGTACCTGGCCGGCCGGGTGTGCGCTCGCGCAGCCTTGCTGCAACTCGATGGCCGCGACTATGTCCCGGGGACTGATGAAGACCGCGCGCCGATCTGGCCCGCCGGCATCAGCGGCTCGATCACCCACGGCAAAGGCTGGGCCGCCGCCGTGGTTGCGCGCAGCAGCGACTGCCTGGGCCTGGGCCTGGATCAGGAAAGCCTGCTCAGCAACGAGCGCGCCGAGCGCCTGGCCCGGGAGATTCTCACCGAGGCCGAAATACAGCGTATGGACCCCAGCCAAATCGGGCTGACCGTGACCCTGACCTTCTCGCTGAAAGAAAGCCTGTTCAAGGCGCTCTACCCCATCGTCAGGCAACGCTTCTATTTTGAGCACGCCGAAGTACTGGAATGGTCCGCTGATGGCCATGCACGCCTGCGCCTGCTCATCGACCTGTCGACGCAGTGGCAGCACGGCCGCGAGCTGGCGGGCCAGTTCTGTCTGCAGGATGATCAGCTGTTGAGCCTGGTCAGCGTCTGAGCGTCAGGGCAGCAGCGGGCAGTGCTCGCAGTGCCCGACCCAGTCGACCTTGTAACTCAGGCAGCAGGTGCGGCGCCGACGCCGACCTGCGGGATCCTGGCTGATGGCGGCAAATAAAGGGCTGCCGGGCATTTCCAGCAGCACCTGCAGTCCTGTGTTGTCGCTGATGCCTTGCAGCGCCTGATCCAGGCAATCGCCGGCATTGCCCCACAATACCGCTGGCGGTACGGCGCCCAACACCACCAAACGCGCAACAAGCGGCTGCAGATGTGCCGCCATGACCGCCTGCAGGCCTTGGCAAGCGGCGCCCTCGGCGACCAGCGCAACCGGCAAACCGCGCGCGTCGACCTTCACCGATGTCGCGCTGAACGCCGACAACGACTGCCCCTCACGCACCATTCGCCACACCAGGGCAAAGTAGTACTTGGACCACTGCGACACCAGCACCGGCCGTTGCGCCGGCATCAGCTGAGGGCCATAGAGCGCCAGCAGCAAGGCATCGAACCGTGCTTCGTCGAGCAATACCGGCAGGGCAATCGACGCACTCATTCGTGGTCCTGATTGCGCGGCCAGCTCAGGCTGAAACAGGCGCCGCCCAGACGCTCGCTGCGCCCCACCGACGCCCGCCCACCGTGCCAGTAGATGATCCGCCGGACGATCGACAGGCCCAGTCCATGCCCACCTGATGCGCGGGTGCGACTATCGTCGAGACGGGTGAAGGGGGTGAAGATACGTTCCCAGACACCTTCCGGCACACCAGGACCATCGTCCTCGACATCGATCCGGCAGCGCTGCCCCCCCAACTGATAGCTGAGGCTGACCTGTGACTCGGCGTGGCGCATGGCGTTGCTGACCAGGTTCTGCAACGCCCGGTGCAGGTAACGCGGTTCGGCCTCGACCCACGCTCCCTGGCCGTCCGCCGCCTTCTCCGCGCCCTGGCACGGGCCGCGCAGCACCCGGACCTCGCGGCGCAATGGCGCCAGTTCGGCGATCACCTGATCCAGCAAGGCCTCCAGATCGACCCGTTGAAAATGCAGGGCTGGCGCGCCCTGCTCCAGGCGCGCGTAGGTGAGCATTTCATCGACCAGTTTATCCAGGTCCTGAATATCGCCGTCCATACCGGTCAGGTACTTGTCCCGGGCCTGGTCGTTGCTGGCGCTGGCAATCATCTCCAGGCCAAAACGCAGCCGCGCTACCGGCGTACGCAGTTCATGGGATACCGCCCGCACCAGTTCGCGCTGGATGGTCAGCGAGCGCTGCAGGTGTTCGGCCATGCCGTTGAACGCCGCGGCCAGGCGCCCGACCGAATCGGCGTCGTCGGCCGCCACGCGGGTTTCCAGGCTGCCCTGGGCAATCAGGGTTGCGGCGGCCTCAAGCCCCGACAGGCGCCGTTCCAGCTGGCGCACCAGCAGGTAAACGATCAGGCCGATCAGGCACAGGCCCAGCACTGCAATCAGCACCAGCAGTTGCGGCGGATAGGGGTTCATCTGGTACAGCGGGCCGATTTCCAGCACCCAGGGCGTACCGACCAGGCCGGCGAACACCCGGATCGAATCGCCGTCCTTGCCCAGCGCCAGCACCGTGTCGCCTTCGTCGATGCGCCGGCGCTGGTCTTCGTCCATGTCGGTCTGGTTGACCCGCTGCAGGCGCAGGTCAAAGCCAAAGCCCTTGCTCTGTTTGAGGGCCGCCAGGCGCTGCGGCTGCTCGGCCACCGGATAGCGCACCAGCTCATCGGCCAGCAGGTAGATCGTGGCGCGCGCCAGTTGCTCACTGATCTGCTGCACTTCACCAACCAGCAGCAAATCCAGGTCACCCACCTGGCGCAGCACCTTGGCCGCGTGCGGGCCGGTCTTCTCGACCAATACCTGGCCACGCTGCAACTGGCTGCGCTGGCTACCGTCCAGGGCGGTACTGCTCAGCGCCTGCAACGCCAGCGGAATCCCCAGCAGGCGCTCCCAGATCAGCAAGGCGCGCTTGCGCTCGACAGCGTCCAGCGGCGCCAGGTTGTCAGCCATCAGGGTAAAGGTGCCGTGGGCCAGGCGCTCGCGGTACTGGCCGGCGCGCACCTCGTTGAGCAGGTGCAGGCTGAGCACGCCGAGCACCGCCACCAGCACCAACGCGGCGAGCATGCCGCCATAGATGCGCAGGAAGATCGAGTTCATTGCACCTGGCCCATGGCTTCGGCCGCTTCACGGACGAACAGGTAACCTTTGCTGCGGATGGTTTTGATCATCCGCGGGTGCTCCGGGTCGTCGCCTATTTTCGGGCGGATGCGTGAAATCCGCACATCGATGGAGCGGTCCTGGCCGTCGTAGCCGACGCCGCGCAGGGAGGTGAAGATTTCTTCGCGCGACAAGGTGCGCCCGGCGTTGCTCACCAACAGCCATAAAAGGTCGAACTCGGCGCTGGTCAGTTCAATGCCGCTGTCGTACAGCCAGGCCTCGCGCAAGGTGTTGTCGACCCGCAACGGGCCGAATTGCAGGGTTTGCGGCGCCTGAGCCTCGGCCGGCGTCTCGCTGCGACGCAACAGGGCATTGATGCGCGCCAGCAGCAAGCGCGGGCGCACCGGCTTGCAGACGTAGTCGTCGGCGCCCAGGTCCAGGCCCTGGATCTGGTCGAGATCGTCGCTGCGTGCGGTGAGCATCAGGATCGGCCCGGGGTACTGCTGGCGCACCTTGCGGCAGATGCTCAGGCCGTCTTCGCCCGGCAGCATCAGGTCGAGGATCACCAGGTCCGGCTGCTCGGCGATGATCCGCGCCGCCGCCCGGGCGCCATCACCTTCCACGTCCACGGTAAAGCCATTGGCCTGCAGGTACTCACAGGTCAGGTCGGCCAGCCGCTGGTCATCTTCGACGATCAATACCCGACTGCTCTGCTCCACGGCTCACCTCAACAGCTTGTTGTTATAAAGAGTACCCACATCACCAAAAGGCAACATTGGCCCCGGATACTACGTCGGGCACCGACGCCTGCCAACCGCCGTTACCGGTGGTGAAAAACCAACGGGCAAGCTGCTCGGACAAGCCGATTTTTTGTGATAGGGTTCGCGCCCGCAAAATCTGCCTGCGACCCTAAGACCTGCGAAAAAATCGGTGACGGGCGGTCATTCAGCGCTAAGACGCGGCCTACAAGGGGTTGAGTGAAATCACTCACAAAATACGCACAAGTTATCCACAGAGCCCGACCTTGCATTACCCCCAAGACCGCATTATCTTGTATCCCCAGCGAAACAAAACACTACATCTTGGGGTTTCCTGAAAATCCCAAGCACAAGTGAAGCAGAGAACTCAAGCCCTCAACGGGTAGATTTTTTGCTTGAACTTTAGAAGAGATCAGCAGCCAAACCGCTCCTGCGGAGGCGACCGGTGCAAACCCCTGGAGGGTGTTGTTTCGGGTACGGGTGAGGCCATCAGCACACCCGACAGCAACAGTTTTGAGTCGTAGATTCAAGACCTTTGACTTCGGCCAGGGAGCGGCAAGCATTTGCCCTAATTCCTGAACTGTCCCGAAGTGAGTATGCCCGACCTGTGCGGCATGCCGGAACTCTCGTTCCTGCGCGCCCTCGGGGTCGGTTGTTGAGCTTTCGGACGGAACGGTTGGCGCTCAAAAAGCGCCTAAAACATACTTAGAGAACGTGGAGACACCCATGCAAACCGACACAACTCGCGAGAACCCGCTGGCTTTGGCGCCGCAGGCCGCCGATTCGAACCAGGATCTGGCAGCCACCGCCCCGGGCCAACTGCGCGTGATCAAGCGTAACGGCACTGTCGTCGCCTACACCGATGACAAGATCACCGTGGCCATCACCAAAGCGTTCCTCGCAGTTGAAGGCGGCACCGCTGCCGCCTCGTCGCGCATCCACGACACCGTTGCCCGCCTGACCGAACAGGTCACCGCGACCTTCAAGCGTCGCATGCCTTCGGGCGGCACCATCCACATCGAAGAAATCCAGGACCAGGTCGAACTGGCCCTGATGCGTGCCGGCGAGCAGAAAGTCGCCCGTGACTACGTGATCTACCGCGACCAGCGTGCCAAGGAGCGTGCCACCCGTGGCCACGCCGAAGACGCCAGCGTGCAGCCGCACCCAAGCATCCGCATCACCCTGGCCGACGGCAGCCTGGCGCCGCTGGACATGAACCGCCTGAACACCATCATCAGCGAAGCCTGCGAAGGCCTGGCCGAAGTCGACGGCGAGCTGATCCAGCGCGAAACCCTGAAAAACCTCTACGACGGCGTGGCCATCACCGACGTCAACACCGCCCTGGTGATGACCGCCCGCACCCTGGTCGAGCGTGAGCCGAACTACTCGTTCGTCACCGCCCGCCTGCTGATGGACACCCTGCGCGCCGAAGGCCTGGGCTTCCTCGAAGTTGCCGACAGCGCCACCCACCACGAAATGGCCGACCTGTACGCCAAGGCCCTGCCTGCCTACATCGCCAAGGGTGTCGAGTTCGAGCTGCTCAACCCTGCCCTGGCCGACTTCGACCTGGAAAAACTGGGCAAGGCGATCAACCACGAGCGTGACCAGCAATTCACCTACCTGGGCCTGCAGACCCTGTACGACCGCTACTTCATCCACAAGGATGGCGTACGCTTCGAGCTGCCTCAGGTGTTCTTCATGCGTGTGGCCATGGGACTGGCGCTGGAAGAGAAAGACAAAGAAGCCCGTGCCATCGAGTTCTACAACCTGTTGTCGTCGTTCGACTACATGGCTTCGACCCCGACCCTGTTCAACGCCGGTACCCTGCGTCCACAGCTGTCGAGCTGCTACCTGACCACCGTGCCGGACGACCTGTCGGGCATCTACCACGCGATCCACGACAACGCCATGCTGTCGAAATTCGCCGGTGGCCTGGGCAACGACTGGACCCCTGTGCGCGCACTGGGCTCCTACATCAAGGGCACCAACGGTAAATCCCAGGGCGTCGTACCCTTCCTGAAAGTGGTCAACGACACCGCCGTCGCCGTTAACCAGGGTGGCAAGCGCAAGGGCGCTGTCTGTGCCTACCTGGAAACCTGGCACCTGGACATCGAAGAATTCATCGAGCTGCGCAAGAACACCGGTGATGACCGTCGTCGTACCCACGACATGAACACCGCCAACTGGATCCCTGACCTGTTCATGAAGCGCGTCTTCGATGACGGCAAGTGGACCCTGTTCTCGCCATCGGAAGTGCCAGACCTGCACGACCTGACCGGCAAGGCCTTCGAAGAGCGCTACGAGTACTACGAAGCCCTGACCGAGTACAACAAGATCAAGGTGTTCAAGACCATCCAGGCCAAAGACCTGTGGCGCAAGATGCTCTCGATGCTGTTCGAGACCGGCCACCCATGGCTGACCTTCAAGGACCCGTGCAACCTGCGCAGCCCGCAGCAGCACGTGGGCGTGGTGCACAGCTCGAACCTGTGCACCGAGATCACCCTGAACACCAACAAGGACGAGATCGCGGTCTGCAACCTGGGCTCGATCAACCTGCCGAACCACATTGTCGATGGCAAGCTGGACACCACCAAGCTGCAACGCACCGTCAACACCGCCGTGCGCATGCTCGACAACGTGATCGACATCAACTACTACTCGGTGCCGCAAGCGCGTAACTCGAACTTCAAGCACCGTCCGGTCGGCCTGGGCATCATGGGCTTCCAGGACGCGCTGTACCTGCAGCACATCGCTTATGGCTCCGACGCTGCCGTCGAGTTCGCCGACAAGTCGATGGAAGCGGTCAGCTACTTCGCCATCCAGGCCTCCTGTGACCTGGCCGACGAGCGCGGCGCCTACGAGACCTTCCAGGGCTCGCTGTGGTCCAAAGGCATCCTGCCGCTGGACTCGCAACAGATCCTGATCGAAGCCCGTGGCCAGAAGTACATCGACGTCGACCTGAACGAGACCCTGGACTGGGCACCGGTGCGTGCCCGTGTACAAAAAGGTATTCGTAACTCGAACATCATGGCCATCGCGCCGACCGCGACCATCGCCAACATCACCGGCGTGTCGCAGTCCATCGAGCCGACCTACCAGAACCTGTACGTGAAATCGAACCTCTCGGGCGAATTCACCGTGATCAACCCGTACCTGGTTCGCGACCTGAAAGCCCGCGGCCTGTGGGACTCGGTCATGATCAACGACCTGAAGTACTACGACGGTTCTGTGCAGCAGATCGAGCGCATCCCGCAAGAGCTCAAAGACCTCTACGCGACGGCCTTCGAAGTGGAAACCAAGTGGATCGTCGACGCCGCCAGCCGCCGTCAGAAGTGGATCGACCAGGCCCAGTCGCTGAACCTGTACATCGCCGGCGCTTCGGGCAAGAAGCTCGACGTGACCTACCGCATGGCCTGGTACCGTGGTCTGAAAACCACCTACTACCTCCGTGCCCTGGCCGCGACCAGCACCGAGAAGTCGACCATCAACACCGGCAAGCTCAACGCCGTTTCCAGCGGTGGCGACAGCGCCCCGGTACAGGCAGCGCCAGCCGGCCCTGCTCCGGTACCGAAGGCCTGCGCGATCGACGAGCCGGATTGCGAAGCCTGCCAATAAGCGCCTGAAGGCGCCGCCTCCCTGGGGCGGCGCCACGCGCTGGGTGGGAGCGGGCTTGCCCCGCGATAGGTGCGCTAACCCGCCCTCCCCCACAGCGCCGAATAACCAGGTCCGGGGCAACCCGGCCCTACCGAGGAGCGCCGCTCCCGGAAGCATTCCAAGATTTTGCGTGCACCGCAGTACCCAACCGCAAGCACCGCAACCAAGATCCACCGGCCATACTGATATGGCCCTCAAGCAGGAGACCCACCATGCTGAGCTGGGACGAATTCGATAAAGACGAAGGCGAAGAAGCCGCCAAAGGCACTACCGCCACTCAAGCCGCTGCCGCAGGCATCGACAAGCTCGATAACGCTGGCGGTGTTGCTGCCTTGGAGGCTCGCGCCGTAACTGCCGATGACTCCGAAGCAGTCAAGCGTGCCAAGGCTGCTCTGGACCAACTCGACATCGCCGAAGGCCTGGCTGAGCTGGAAGGTTCCGCTGCCCGTGTCGCGGTTGACGAAAAGCGCATGATCAACTGCCGCGCCGACCTCAACCAGCTGGTACCGTTCAAGTACGACTGGGCCTGGCAGAAGTACCTGGACGGTTGCGCCAACCACTGGATGCCGCAAGAGGTCAACATGACCGCGGACATCGCCCTGTGGAAAAACCCGGAAGGCCTGACCGACGACGAGCGTCGTATCGTCATGCGCAACCTGGGCTTCTTCTCCACCGCCGACTCCCTGGTTGCCAACAACCTGGCCCTGGCCGTGTACCGCCTGATCACCAACCCCGAGTGCCGCCAGTACATCCTGCGCCAGGCGTTCGAAGAGGCGATCCACACCCACGCCTACCAGTACTGCATCGAATCGCTGGGCATGGATGAAGGCGAGATCTTCAACATGTACCACGAGATCCCGTCGGTGGCGAAGAAAGCCGCCTGGGGCCTGAGCTACACCCGCGCGATCTCCGACCCGGAGTTCAACACCGGCACCGTCGAGACCGACAAAGAGCTGCTGCGCAACCTGATCGCTTACTACTGCGTCCTGGAAGGCATTTTCTTCTACTGCGGCTTCACCCAGATCCTGTCCATGGGTCGCCGCAACAAGATGACTGGCGTTGCCGAGCAGTTCCAGTACATCCTGCGTGACGAGTCCATGCACCTGAACTTCGGTATCGACGTGATCAACCAGATCAAGATCGAAAACCCGCACCTGTGGGATGCCGAAATGAAGGAAGAAGCCTCGCAGATGATCCTGCAGGGCACCCAACTGGAAATCGAATACGCCCGCGACACCATGCCTCGCGGCGTGCTGGGCATGAACGCGGCGATGATGGAGGACTACCTCAAGTTCATCGCCAACCGTCGCCTGTCGCAGATCGGCCTGAAGGAAGAGTACCCAGGTACCACCAACCCGTTCCCATGGATGAGCGAGATCATGGACTTGAAGAAAGAGAAGAACTTCTTCGAGACTCGGGTTATCGAGTATCAGACCGGTGGGGCGTTGAGCTGGGATTGATTTCCCTGTTCTTCATTTTTCAAGATAACTGAGACTTTTTTCAAAAATCTGAGACTAAACGCACCAAATTAGTGCTCAAACTAAAAAAAGCCACCTAAGCCATGAAAGCTTGGGTGGCTTTTCAGCATAAGGCCGGTACGTCACTCGCTCAGCTCTGGGGCGCGGAGCGCTATGACGGGGATACCAGGAAGCGTAAGGCTGCTCCGCTTGAGTGAGCAGCATTACGCATTTGTTCGGCCTTGTGGTTTGACGCTCGCGCAGTTGCCCTTCAGTAGCGGAACTTGCCGCCATGAATGTCCTGCAGCACCTGCTCAGTCACGCGCACGTAGGTTTCGGTGCCCGGTAGCCAAGCGTAGACCGGGTCTTCACCGGTTTGGCTGGGGTCGAAGGCTTCGGTCCTTAGCTTGGTTTTCTGGTATTTGAACGTGCCGGTGGTTTCCATGCAGGTCCTGATGCGCAGGAACATCGGCACCGCGTAGTGAGGCATCTGGCTTTTGACGAAGCGCAGCAGGTCGCAAAAATCCAGTTGCTCCAGCGGGGCCGATGGGGTGATGGCCGCCATCCCGGCGCGACCGTTGGTGTTCTTGATTTCCACACCGTAGGCCACGGCTTCGGCGATGTGGGGGTGTTGCACCATGATGTTTTCGACTTCGGTGGTGGAGACGTTTTCACCTTTCCAGCGGAAGGTGTCCCCCAGGCGGTCGACGAATTGGGCGTGGCCAAAGCCTATATCGCGAATCAGGTCGCCGCTGTTGAAGTAACGATCGCCCTTTTCGAAAACGTCGTACAGTACCACCTTTTTGCTCTTCTCCGGATCGGTGTAACCGTCGAACGGGGCGTCGTCGTCGATCTTGGCCAGCAACAAGCCTTGGCCACCCTTGCCGACTTTCTGCATGAAACCGTTCGCGCTGCGCCGCGGCTCGCCGGTGTCGTGTTCGTACTCCACCAGCGACCAGGCGTTGATGGCAAAGCCGATGGTATTTTCGAAGTTGAGGATGTTGGTAAAGCCAATGTTGCCGTCACTGGCGGCATAAAACTCGCAGACCCGTTCGATGTTGAAGCGTCTCTTGAAGTCGATCCACACGCCCGGGCGCAGGCCGTTGCCAATCATTTTCACCACCGGGTTGTCGCCATCGTTGCCGGCGGGAGGCTGGTCGATCAGGTAGCGACACAATTCACCGACATAGCAAATGGTGGTGGCCTTGAATTTGCGTGTGTCATTCCAGAACTGACTGGCGCTGAATTTGCGGCGGATGGCGAAACCCGAGGCGCCGGCCAATGCCGAGCCCCAGCTCACGCACAGCCCGGTGCCGTGATAGAGCGGCAAGGTGCAATAGACGATGTCATCGGGGCGCATATCCAGGGCGATCATGCCGAAGCTACCGTAGACTTTCATCCAGCGCCCGTGCTTGAACACCCCGGCCTTGGGCAAACCGGTGGTGCCGGAGGTGTAAATGTAGAAGCAGGCGTCGTCCAGGTAGACCTGCTGGGTGGTCGCCGGATTGACAGCGGAGTGCGCTTCGCTGACGCGGGTCAGGTTGATGTAACCCTCGGGCGCGACGCCCGCATCGCGAGTGGTGTCGGTGTCAGCCAGGAAGAACGTGCTCAGCTCATCGATGGCAACCTCGTTACGCACCGCGTCAAAGGATGGCACCAACTCTTCGCCGACGATAATCGCCGAGGGATTGACCAGGCTCAAGCTGTGGATCAGGACGTTGTTGGTCTGCGAGGTGTTGAGCATGGCGCAGATACCGCCGATCTTGCTGACCGCCAGCACGCTGACCAGCAATTCCGGGCGATTTTCAATAAATATGCCGACCACATCGCCTTTTTTCAGGCCACGGGCAAGCAGGTAGTGGGCGAAACGGTTGGCCCACTGGTTGACCTGTTCATAACTGAAACGATTGTCCTTGTAGAGCAACGCCGGTCCTTGAGGGTTGCGCGCAACCGCCTGTTCGAAGGCCCACCCCAGGCCGCAGGGCTGATCGACCTTGAGCTTGGACGCTTTGATTCCCCTGACGAGCCGAGGAATGGCCCGGGCGATCAAGGGGATTTTGCGCAGCATCATGCCCCAGGTAATCATGTCGCTATTGCTACTCATGTCACCTCCTAGTGAATTGACCGTGGCAGCCAGGCGGTTGGACAAGCGCCATGACCAGCCGATCGTCTTTTTTTGTTGTGCACGCCATGTAAAAAGTCCTCGCGCAGCGGGGTGCGCAAGGACGCCCGTTGCCAAGCCTCAGAACTCGTCGGCGACCGACTCGAGGATCTTGCCCATCAAGTAAACCGTGGTGCGTGCGACTTGCTTGACCGACTCTTTTTCTTCGTCGGTCACGACCCAGCGGTCGATGGCTGCGTTGACTTGCTCGGAGTGTTTCTCGTCGATGATCGCGTGGGCGACAAAGAAGGTAAGTTGTTGGTCGGTCAGCTTGAGATGGTTCTTGCAGACATCCATCAATGGCTCGAGGTGCTCGTAGCAGTCCTCGGCCCAGAAGCTGTAGCCCAGCCGTGGAATGATGCCGCGGCACACAGAGACGAAATCCAGGTAGCCGTAGAACGCCTCTGTGGCCGGCAACATCGGCTTATCGAACTCGGACTTGTCGACGCCAATGGCGATCAGGTCGTTGTACGCCATGTTTTCATGGCCCAGTTCTTCCAGCGCATGCTTCATCGCAAAACGCAGCAGGCCGACCTTTTTATGGTCCTGGTTCCAGCATGCCACCGCCTGGTTGATCGCGTTGTTCTTGGTGTAGTGATACACCTGGACAATCGACTTGATGTAGAGGTCACGCTGCAACTCGGGGCGTTTCATCATCTGGAAAAAGCGGCCGGCCTTGATCTTTTCCCATTCGGCATCACAGATGGCTTTCAGCTCTTTGCGAAACGCGGTCACTTCAGTCATTTCACTCTCTTCCTTGGCGGGTTGATAAATCATTCATGACACTTTTTATACTATCAAGCGAACACGGACTTACAGGCGCAGTAAGGACTTTATGATGTAGATGAACTTGGAGAAGAACCCCAGGCCTTCGATAGTGTCCCAGTGTTCCATCAGCACACCGTTTTCCACACGATAGATATCGATCACCTTGTAATGCACCGTAAAGAACCTGTGCTTGGCCCAGTGTTTGGCATACAGGAAGACATAATCGCCTTCGGCGCATACCCGTTCAATGCTGGTACCCGACTCGGGGAATGTTTTGAAGAACTGCGTAAAGTAGGTCTTGAAGCCTTCGCGGCGCGGTGGAATAAATACATTGTTGTGTTGTACATAATCCTCGGCAATCAACGTATCGGCGACCGCCAGTTCCCGCAGGCCAAACATGCGCTCGTAAAACTCGATGACCACTTCTTTGTTCCTGGCTTCCATCTTGGATCAACCTCAATCTTGTCGTTGTTTTTGGATGCTCATCCCGCCAGTGACTGCCTCGCGGTACGGGCGGCCAAGGTGTAGCGAATCAAGTCATCAATGTTCTTCAGGTCTGCAGGGCAGCTTTGCAGGCCGAAGAAGGGCGTGACCGACGGCATCAGATCACCTTTGTACAGGGCGTAGAAGTGATCACCGCGGGCTTTGATCTGGAAGAAGATACCGTCCTGATCAAAGACGAAGCTGTCGAACTTCGGCGCCAGCCGCGGTTTTACGTAGGTGATGAAGGTTTTGTAGCCGCCTTCCAGGGCGACCAGCGAGGCGCCGGTCATCGCCAATCCGTTGACCACGTTCTTGACCGGGGAATGCTTGTCGACAATAAGTCGCGAGAGTTCGACGCACTCATTCTCGTAATTGGGCCCGGAGAACCGCACCAGTTGTTCATGGCTGATGAACTCGCCCGACTCGTGAGGGAAAGGCGTAATACGCTGGGTGCCGATAATTTCACCATCATAATAAAAGGCAAACACGTAGGAACGCGGGTCGTATTCATCCAGGCATACGGTGTCGTCGACCGCGTTACCGAACAACGTCTTGTAGTAAGTCTTTCGCTGCCCGTACAACCGGCTGCGGGCACGAGACAGTTCGAGAAACTGCGCTGGCGTAACCACCTGCCTGACGTTGACCTTGTCAGATTGGCACAAGTCTTGAAGTACTGAATCATAGAAACTGTAGATTGCCGAACCGGCTGAATCATCCTTTACCAACTGCATATTTGCCGAAGGCAAGGCAGCCTTATTACTTGCGAGTGACGGCATGAGAATTCCCTTCTTATTGTGATCTGTAGTATTCAACTCAGCCCAGCGCACGACCTAAGTTTCCACAGTACAATACATAGCTTCGCCTCCTTGCGTAGATGCCTACAAGTTGATGATTTGCTTATTGCGCACAGCAAGGCACGCACCCCTCTTATCGCGGGCGTGCCTTTAAACTAAAGCGACTTTCAGTTAAACCGGTGGCAGCGAGGTCAAGGCTCGACGGATCTGCTCTGCGCGCTCGCCCAGCACTTGGGGCATAGCGAGTGGAAGGTCCGCATGACCCAGGTTGAAACCGTCACCGACAAAGCGGGCCAGTACATGCAGGTGGGCGTGGCCCACGGTCTGCCCGGCCACAGCGCCATCGCACAGCAGCAGGTTGATACCTTCGCAGGGGTGTTCATTGAGGCTCAAGCCGCTTTCACGCAGGGCGGCCGCCACCCGTTGACCCACACGCATCATGTGGCCACAGGTTTGAGGAGGGATATCACCCAGGCCGCTTGCGTGGGCCTTGGGAATGACCAGGACATGGCCAGGAGTAATCGGCTGGATGGAGAGAAAGGCCAGGCACTGCTCGTCTTCGTAGACAACGGCAGCCGGTGATTCTTTCTTGGCGATTGCACAGAAAATGCAGTTCACGATTAGCTCCCTCTATTGTAGTAGGTGCAAACCCGGTGGAGGCATGAAGATCCGGGTTGCTACAGGCTGCATTCCATTGCAGTTGACCGCACAGCTTGAGGGTGAAATTACCCTTGGCATTTCACACCTGTACACGTGAGTTTTGAAATTTTTTGTATCTGAATTCCAGAAAACACCTAATAGATTGATTTAAATTAGTTTTCCTAAGGTTACTTTTTGTATCCGTCCTTTATCAGGCCGTGTGGGCCGTGTTGTTGGCCCGTCGGAGGGATATGTAAGGATCACCGTCCAAGACCCTCAAGGCCGAGGACGGTGAAGCGATCAAAGACCCGGTTTCCGGTGGATCGCAAGGCTGCTCCGCTGGAGTGAACAGCATTGCGGCCTGTGCCAGGCATTTTCGATCGCTCGCCCCCCGGCTTCAGTTACACAAATGCATCGGCATGAAAATGCGCAAACCGAGCATTGACCGTCCGGCCTTTGCCCTTGTTGACCTTGTCGACAGCGGTCTTCATGTTGTCGTAGATGCCACGACGCGGTACCCCACCTAACGCGCCAAACGAGCGGGTATGCGCATCGAACAACATCTCGTGGCCTTGGCTGGGGTACGCAACTGGCGGCAGGTGGCGGCGCGCTGGCTGCGGCTTTGAGTCAGGGGCTAATGAGCGGCATGGTCGGTTTCCACACTGGTCGCAAAGCGCGCCAGCACCGCATCGATGAACCGTCGCAGCTTGGCGGTTCTCTGCCGGTTGGCGGTATAGAGCAAATGCATCTGCCGGCTCGGCGGCTGGTAGTCCGCCAGCACCCGCACCAGCTCGCCGCTTTGCAGCGCCGGGCGCAGAAAGTCTTCCGGCCCCAGCACAATCCCGAAGCCATCCAGCGCCGCTGACATCAGCGCCCTGCTCTCGTTGACCTGCAAGCGGTTGGCGACCTGCACCTTGTGCAATGTGTCGCCCTGGACGAACTGCCACTCGCGGTCGGCCGGGCGCGACCAGTAGGCGTAACCCAGGCACTCGTGCTGTTCGAGATCGGCCGGTGTTCGTGGGGTGCCGTGGGCGGCCAGATAACGCGGCGCAGCGCAGGCCACCAGACGGTAAGGCGCAAGCGGCCTGGCGGTCAGGCTGGAGGTGCCCAGGGGGCCGATGCGAAATGCCACTTCGAAGCCCTCCTCCACCAGGTCGACGAAGCGGTCGGTCAGGTGCAGGTCGATCTCAACCTCGGGGTACTGGCGCAGAAAGTCAGTCACCAGCGGCATCAGGCTGTAGGAGCCGAAGGTGACGGGCGCACTGACCTTGAGTTTGCCCCGCGGCGTGTCGTTCATGATCTGCGCCAGGGAGTCGGCTGCCTGCGCCTCGCTGAGGATGTGTTTGCAGCGCTCGTAGTAGGCGTTGCCAAGCTCGGTCAGGCTCTGCCGCCGCGTGGTGCGATTAAGCAGGCGCGCGCCCAGGCGATGCTCCAGGGCAGCTACATGCTTGGCAACCATTTGTGGCGACATGCCCAGACGCTCCGCGGCGCTGGCGTAGGAACCTGCTTCGGCCGCCATTACAAAGGCACCCATGCTGCTCAGGCGATCCATCATTCAACACTCCTGGTAACGACACCCAATCCAGATCGGCAATTTATCTTCATCTGGTTGCCAATCATCATAAACGCTCCTATCACGCAACGGAGCAAGGACATGCGTATCGGCATTATCGGGGCAGGTTTTATCGGTCGGGCAGTAGCGCAGCTTGCGCTGGCCGCCGGGCATGAGGTGATGCTCAGCAACTCACGCGGGCCGCAGACCATGAGCAGCGTGCGCAGCGGCATTGCCGGCTGTGAAGTGGGTAGCGCAGAAGAGGCTGCACAGTTTGCTGAGCGGGTCCTGCTGGCGATCCCCTTCGCGCACTACCGCAGCGTGCCCGCGCAGTGGCTGGAGGGCAAGATCGTCATGGACGCCAACAACTACTACCCGGACCGCGATGGTCATTTTCCCGCGCTGGACAGCTTCCAGACCACCACCAGTCGCCTGCTTGCCGAGCATTTGCCGGGTTCGCGGGTGGTGAAGGTGTTCAATGCGATCCTCGCCCAGGACCTGGAGAAAGACGCACGTATCAGTGGCGCAACAGATCGGCGTGCCCTGCCTATTGCCGGCGATGATGGTGAAGCGAAGACCGTTGTGAGCACGCTGCTCGACGACCTGGGTTACGACACCGTCGATGCCGGTGGCCTGGACGACAGCTGGCGGTTCGAGCGGGCCAAGCCGGCTTATTGCATCCCCTTTGGTGTAGAGAGCTTGAAGCGGGCCCTGGCGCAAGCCGAACGTGAGGTTGAAGTGCCTGAAGGAGCCTGGCGGCATTAAGTAGCGGCGTGACAGTTGATCTGATCCGTATTTTGCCGCGCCATCTGAATCTGTTTCGGTAACAGCGCCAGAGCGAAAATAGTCCTGCGCCCCGCTCTACCGGGCGCATTTCGCGAGTGCGGCCTGGCGCTGCACCGCAAAACCTTCATCTGGAGCGCTCAATGGGTAAGCTTGCAATCTTCGTCGTGGGTTTTCTGGCGCTGGCCATTGCGATTGGCGCACTCGGTACTATTTCGCCGCTATAAACCACGCTGTTCTCCAACCTTCTGACTTAAGCCTGCGGCACGGCGTTGACGATGGCGCCGCATCCGCCGCCAACCTGTGCGAAAATAGGGGGCTTTTGTTCCTATGTTTGGAGATGTACAGCTTGGTAATGCACTACTCAACCAGCGGCGACGCAGTCGCTTGCGGTCGCGCCGGTAATAACCTCACCAGCACCTCCACCCCTGACCAGGTTTCCTGCAAGTCGTGTCAGCGGTCCCTGGTCAAGACGGAGTCGTCTGCGCCGGCCAAGAAATCCACCCCGTCCCTGGCAGAGCTGCGCAAACAGCGCATGGCCAAGGCCAGCCCCAGCGCGTTCTGCTTCAAGGCCAACTGGCGTGCACGCCTGACTGCCCTGCCCGGCAGCAGCCGCCTGCCGCGCGGCGTAGTGCCTCAGCACTTCGTCTAAGCGCCCGCCCGAGGACACGTGGGTGCCGACACGCGGCCCCACGTGATCCCCCTTCATCGCAGCTGACGATACTCGGCCAGCCAGTGCTCCAGCTCGTCATCCATCCCGCAGCCAATCAGCACCCACAGCAATACCCGGCACTTGCGCGGGCACAGGAACCCCGCCATCTGGGCGCCCTTGCGTTGCAGGTCCATTTCGCCGCCGTCAAAGCCATAGGTATGCCGCGCCGTAGGGCCGGAGCCGGTTCGCGAGGCGATAATCACAGGCATTCTAGTGAGGATGTATCCCACACTCTTTGCCCACCCTTCGGATACATGCCCGGCGCCAAACCCAGCGACGACCAGGCCTTCATAGCCCAACCCGGTCATTTGCTCGAGCAGCAGGGTGTCAGCAGCCAGGCTGGCCTCCAGCAGCGCTACACGTTGATCGAGACGCCAAGGCTCCGGCAGGGGCTGGCGAGGCCTCACAGGCTTCAGGTAGCACGCGTGCCCCTCCACAACCAAACCCTCGCAGCCGAAGTGCGCTGAGCTGAAGGCTGCCATGGCCAGGCTCTCGGTTTTACGCACATGGGCAGCGGCGTGGATCTGATCATTGATCACCACCAGTACACCGCGGCCGCGACTCTGCGCAGCCAGCGCCACCTGCGCCGCTGCCAGCAGATTGGCCGGGCCATCGGCGCCGGGCTCACTGGCCGCACGCATGGCGCCGGTCAGGATCAATGGCGCATCAAAGGGCCAGAGCAGTTCGAGAAAGTACGCCACTTCCTCGAGGGTATCGGTGCCCTGGGTCAGCACCACCCCCTGTGCGCCCTCTTCCACCTGGACTTTGGCCCAGTACAGGACATCGATCAACTGAATGAAGGACAACGATGCACTGGGCAGCATCTGCAGGGTTTTCGCCGAGATGTGCGCAAGGCTTGCAAGCTGAGGTGCCTCGGCGAGCATCTGCGTGCTGTCCAGACCAGGAGTGACACCTTCGCCTACTGCTGACTGGAGCATGCTGAGGGTGCCGCCCAGGGTTCCTATGGCAAGTTTGGGCAGGGTCATGCGTCACCTCCTGTAACCAGGCTGATGAAGGGGAGGATTGCCAGGGTAGAAACAGCCATGGACAGCACATTGCCGATGAAGCCATGCATATGGCTTGGCAGGCGCTGGCTGATAGCGGCCGCCAAAGGCGGGGCCAGCAGTGCTCCCAACACCGCACTGAGCCCGACCACCTGCCAGCTACCGCCGAAGGTGAGCACGGCAGCCGGGACGACGGAGACGATCGGGATATAGGTTGGATACCAGCCCAGGCGCATCCATTGCCTACGCCAGATCAGCACACCGATGAACGAGGCCAGCACCTGCCCCGCCACCATCTGCACGACAAGTTGCGAGCCGTAGGCCGGGCCCGTGGGAGACAGGATGTACGCCAGCAACAGGCCCAACAACAAACCCAGGCTCGCCAGCTCATTGCCGAAGAACGGCGCTTCACTGAAGTCGGCCAGCACCCGGCGCAATGTCCAGGTGATGCCGTAATCGGCTTGGATCTGGCCGACCGCTTGAGGGGTGTGTTCCGACGCGGTTGACCTCACCAGCAGCGGAAATCGGCGGATCAAGATGAACGCCAGCACACTGGCAACCGCCATGCCGCCGACATTGCCGACGACCACTGGCAGCTTCAAGGGGTAGCACAGGTAGTTGACCAGCAGCAGGCTGGCCGGCGTGACCAGCAAAGCGCCCAGCAGCGCACCGCTGAAAGCGACCTTCCAGCCTGCACCAAATACCAGCACCATAGCCGCCGGCAACGAAACGAACGCGACGAAGGTCGGTTGCCAGGTGCCACTGTTCAAGGTCCAGCCCCACAGCGCATGACTGAACCACAACCCCAGCAGCGAACTGGTCACCAGCCACGGCCACAAGCCCGTACCGTAGCAAATGGCGAAGCCTTGCCAGCGCTTGCCGTTGCGGTTGGCCCAATGGGCCAGGGCAGCACCTGCGAGCAACCCCAGCGCTGGCAGCTCATGCTTGTAAAAGGCCGCTTCGCTGATATCACCGATGACCCAGCGCAAACGCGCCAGGGGCTGGTTGAGGTTGCTCATCATCTGGCCACAGGCCAATCCAAGCGTCGGCGCGGCCGCTGATGACTTCAAGCAGCACCGTGGTGACCAACGACACCGTCAGGCACAACAACAGCAAAGGCCAGAAGGTGGAACGGGAGGTTTCGATTGAGTTGTCCATTCCCCCTCCTTAGCGCGGCAAGGCTGGGTGCAGGTCATAACCGAGCATCGAACCGTAGAGGTCGGTCCGTCGGTCGCGGGGCAGATCGTTGAGGCTGTTCCAGATCGGTGCGCTGCGAGCACCACTGAGGTCGAGATCGGCGTAGAGGATGCATTGGTCTTCCGGCCCGGCGATCTCACCGAGGGGCCAGCCGTTGGTGCCGGCAATCAACGAGCAGCCCAGAAACCGCCCACCACGCTCACTGCCGATCCGGTTGGCGGCGGCGATATGCACATTGTTGACGTGAGCGGCGGTCATGGCCAGCAGACGTGGCACTTCCGGGAACCAGATGTCCCAGCAGATCAACAGGCCGATACGGCCGATGGGCGTCTCGAACACCGGGAAGCCGAGGTTCCCCGGGCTGAACCAGAGCTTCTCCTGGTTCCACAGATGGGCTTTGCGGTAGTGCCCCAGCAAACCTTCTGGGCCGAACAGTACCGCACTGTCATACAGTTTCAGGCCGTCGCGCTCGGCAAACCCTGCAACCAGGTAGACATGGTGTTCACGGGCAAACGCCGCCCAGATTCTCAGGCTAGGACCGTCCGCCAGTGCTTCGGCATGAGCCCAGGCTTCAGCGCGGGTATTGAAGCTGTAGCCGCTGTTGGCCAGCTCAGGCAGGACTATCAGATTGGCGCCCTCACGAACCGCTTGTTCGGCGAGCTCCAACCCATGGCAAAGATTGTTGTCGCAATGCTCAAGGCCGACCTGCGGATCGAACTGGATGACTGCGACACGGGCGGGACTGATCGGGGCAGCGTTTGCAGACATGGGCTTTGGCCTTCTTATCGTTATGGGAGGGACGCCAGTTAAGCGGACACTCGGTTAGATAAGACAGTCAGGCGGGTCTGAAGCTGGGGCAGGAATGGTCTTAGGTTGGGGAAAGGGCAATCATGGTAGCGGGTGTTTCCAGCTAATCAGGCGGTGCCTGCATCGCCGGCAAGGCCGGCTCCCACAGCCAGAAAGACAAAACCCCTACCTGCAGATGCAGATAGGGGTTTCGGAATTTAATCTTGACGATGACCTACTCTCACATGGG
>NZ_JANAVH010000023.1:0-22842 GCF_024213215.1 Pseudomonas sp. SBB6
GCTTGAAATGCTCTGAGTACTTGCTCATAACTCCCCCAAGGGTTGGATTGGTGTCCAACTTCTTGGGGGCAGTCCAGTAAGGGCTCCTGCAGACCCCACACTGGATCAGGGCACGCCGAACCTGTGGGAGCTGGCCTTGCCAGCGATGGAAGGCGCAGCCTTCCTGATCACAGAACCTTGAGGATGGAGTAATTCTGGGGTACGCCGCCGAGCACCAGGCTCACCTCATCCTCTTCAACCTTGCCGATCAAACGTTGCCCCAGTGGCGAGCGCGGGGTGATCACCGTGACCAGTTGCGCCCCTTGGCCAATCTTCAGCCCGGCGCCTTCGGGCCCTAGAAACAGCTGCTGGCAAGTGCCGTTTTCGGCCTCGAGGGTCACCAGGTTGCTGACCTGGATCCCGCGTTGCGGGTCATAGTCGCGCAGCAACAATTGCTGATACGCCGCCCGCGCCTGACGGATTTCCTCCATGCGCCGGGCTTGCCCGGTGGCCAGGTACGACGCTTCAAGGCCCAGGGTGTCGTACTTGTTTTCGGCGATGTTCTCTTCGGCGGTGGCCGCTTCATAGGCGGTTTGCGCGGCGCGCTGGGCGACATCCAGATCAAAGCTCAGGGTATCGATGATGCGTTGCAGCAGGTCGGCTTTGGTCATGGGGTCAGCTGCAGAATTCAAGAACGAGGGCACGGCTTTTTTCGGTCGGCGCGGTGCGGTTCTGTTGCAGCCAGAACTGGCATTTGGGGTTGGACAGATTGCGCAGGCTGCCTTGCGCCTGCTCTTCGGCCTGCTGTACTTGCTGGTTGCGCAGGATCTGTTTGTATTGCTCGAACATCTGCTTTTGCGAGTCGGCTGTCTCCGGCGACGCCGGCGCCGTGGCTGGCGGCGCAAGCACCTGGCTGATCGGCTGCACCGTCTCTGGCAGCAGTCGCCCGGCCAGCCACAGGCTCAGGGCAATGGCCACAGCGCCAAGCCACAGGCCTAGCGCAATGCACAGGATCAGTTGCAGGGGTTTTAGGGTGATCTTCAATTCGCGAGGGCGGGGCATGATGGCCTCCTGGCCAGGGCACGGGTTGCCATTGTCGCACGGTGCAATGGATTTTTTTCCTGCCACGCTTTTGTCAGCGATGATTTACCCGGACAATCGGCGCTTTTTCCAAGGGGCCAGCGATGAAAGCGCGGTGGGACATCTTCTGTTGTGTCGTCGATAACTACGGCGACATCGGCGTGACCTGGCGCCTGGCCCGGCAACTGGTGGCCGAGCAGGGCCTGGCGGTACGCCTGTGGGTGGATGACCTGAAGGCGTTCGTGCGTATCTGCCCCGAAGCCCAGGCCGACGTCGCCCAGCAATGGCAGCAGGGCGTGGATGTGCGCCAATGGCCTTCCGATTGGCAGGACACTTCGGTAGCTGATGTGGTGATTGGCGCTTTCGCCTGTCAGCTACCGCCTGCCTATGTGCAGGCCATGCTCGAACAACCCCGTGCGCCATTGTGGCTGAACCTGGACTACCTCAGCGCTGAAGACTGGGTCGAAGGTTGCCATGGCTTGCCGTCGCCCCAGGCCAATGGCTTGCGCAAGGTGTTTTTCTTCCCAGGCTTTACCGCCAAGACCGGCGGCTTGCTGCGTGAGGCGAGTTTGCTGCCACGTCGCCAGGCGTTCGAGCAGGACCCGACAGCACGCAAGGCGTTTCTGCAGGGGTTAGGTGTAGCGCCAGAACGCAATGCCCGGCTGATTTCGCTGTTCGCCTACGAAAACCCCGGCGTCGCCAGCTGGCTGGGTGCCCTGGCTGCCGACAGCCGCCCTAATCACTTGCTGGTGCCCGAAGGCCGGGTGCTGGGCGACGTTAAGGCCTGGCTCGGCGAGCAGGCGCTGAGCGTAGGCAGCATTGCCCGGCGCGGAGCCTTGACCGTGCAGATCCTGCCTTTTGTCAGCCAGGACGATTACGACCGGCTGCTCTGGTGCTGCGATTTCAACGCGGTGCGTGGCGAAGATTCGTTCGTCCGCGCACAATGGGCCGCACGGCCGCTGCTCTGGCACATTTATGTGCAGGAAGAATATGCCCACTGGGAAAAACTCGAAGCGTTTCTCGATCTGTACATCCAGGGACTGTCCGCGTCCGCCGGGGCCGCGCTGGTACAATTGTGGCGTGCCTGGAACATGGACAACGACATGGGCCAGGCCTGGCAACAGGTGCTGGCGCACTGGGACGAGCTGGACCAGCACGCTCGCCGCTGGAGCGCGGTGCAAGCCGCTCAGCCGGACCTTGCCACGGCGCTGGTACAGTTTTACCGAAATTGGCTATGATATGCGGCCTCGATTTTTGTAAATCCATCCAAATTCGGATATCTCGCAATGAAAACTGGTAAAGAACTGAAACCCGGTACCGTACTGCGGATCGACAACGACCCGTGGCTGGTTCAGAAAGCTGAATTCACCAAGTCGGGCCGTAACAGCGCGATCATGAAGACCAAGCTGAAGAACCTGCTGACCGGCTACAAGACTGAAACCGTCTACTCGGCCGATGACAAGCTGGACGACGTGATCCTGGATCGCAAAGAAGCGACCCTGTCGTTCATCAGCGGTGACACCTACACCTTCATGGACACCACCGACTACACCATGTATGAGCTGAACGCCGAAGACATCGAGGCCGTTCTGCCATTCATCGAAGAAGGCATGACCGACGTCTGTGAAGCCGTGTTCTTCGAAGGCCGCCTGGTTTCGGTTGAACTGCCGACCACCATCGTTCGCCAGGTTGACTACACCGAAGGTTCCGCTCGCGGCGACACTTCGGGCAAGGTCATGAAGCCTGCCAAACTGAAGAACGGCACCGAGCTGAGCGTTGCTGACTTCATCGAGATCGGCGACATGATCGAGATCGATACCCGTGAAGGTGGCTCCTACAAGGGCCGCGCCAAGTAAGACTGGCGTTCACAAAAAACCCGGCCTTGGCCGGGTTTTTTTATGCCTGGTGTTTTATCGCTCAGACAGTGACATGCAAGCGTACATCAACGTTGCCACGGGTGGCATTGGAGTACGGGCAAACCTGGTGGGCAGCTTCAACCAGTTTCTCTGCCTCAGCCTGTTCCAGCCCCGGCAGGTCGATGTTCAGGTCGATATCCAGACCGAAGCCACCCGGAATCTGGCCAATACCAACCTTGGCAGTGATCGAGCTCTCGGCCGGCAGGGCCTTTTTCTGCTGGCCGGCAACGAACTTCAGGGCGCCGATAAAGCAGGCCGAGTAGCCGGCGGCAAACAGTTGCTCGGGGTTGGTGCCGTCGCCACCTGCGCCGCCCAGTTCTTTGGGGGTGCTCAGCTTGACTTCCAGCTTGCCGTCGCTGGAGCGCGAACTGCCGTCGCGGCCACCGGTGGATTTGGCTTGGGCAATGTACAGCGGAGTGACCTTTTGCATGATGAGCCTCGCTTGTGAGTTGCGCCGCGGCGCTGAGTGGGTACGGAAATTAAATTAGCGCGCAATTATTTAGTGCGCAAGATAATTTTTCGACTGACCTACCAACGGTCATTTCTCAGCATAGCGCTCAGAGGTTTTTTTGCAGGTTGGCGCGCAGTTCCAGCAAATCGGCCTGCAGCTGTTGCAGGCGTTCGAGGTTCTCGCCGCTGGCGGCCAGAATGCAGTGGGGCACGTCTTTGGCCCGGGCTTGCAGGGCTCGGCCCTGATCGCTCAGTTGCACCAGCACCACCCGTTCATCTTCGCGGCTGCGACTGCGCTTGAGCAGGCCTTCGGCTTCCAGGCGCTTGAGCAACGGCGTCAGAGAACCCGGATCGGTCAGCAGGCGCTGGCTGATCTCCCCGACGGTCAAACCGTCCTGTTCCCACAGCACCAGCATGGCCAGGTACTGTGGATAAGTCAGCCCGAGTGTGTGCAGCAGCGGTTTGTAGACCTTGGTCATCAGCAGCGAAGTCGAGTGCAGGGCAAAGCACACCTGGTTGTCCAGGAGCAGTTCGTCGCAAGGAACAGGCGCTTTAGGGTCGGCGTTCATGCACATCCTTCAATGGGTTGGGTCCTTTAAATTTAGCACGCAGGTCATTAGCGCACTTACTGCCAGTGCAGCTCGCTTTGCAGCGCCAGGTCCCACGGCGGGATCGGGCTGAAGCGGTGCTTGAGGAATTCGAGCAGCAAACGGCTGCGAGAGTTCGTTTCATGTTCCAGGCGCAGGGCATAGATGCCGCTGCTTTCGGCGCTGGGCAGGCCGTTGTCACAGAATAGCGGCAGCAATTCGCCACGCAGCAGGTATTCGCTGATCAGCCAGGTGGGCAGGTGGGCAATGCCCAGGCCTGCAAGGGCGCCGAACAACAGGGTTTCGGCGTTGTTGGCACTCATGCGCATGCGTGTTGGGCGATACAGGCGCATCTGCCCCTCGACCGCGAAGCGCCAGGCGAAGGGCGGGGCCAGGCCGTCCCAGTCCAGGCCGTGGTGTTCGGGCAATTCAGCTGGGCTGGCGGGAATGCCGCGCTGGGCCAGGTAAGCGGGGCTGGCGCAGGCAATGCGGACCATGTAGGCCAGCGGTGTGGCCACCAGGCGGGTATCGGCCAGGGGGCCTGCGCGCAGCACCAGGTCGACTTCGCCCAGGTGCGAGCCGTGCAGGTCGACGAAGCTGTCGATCAGGCGCAGTTGCACATCCAGCCCGGGATAAGCCACCAGAAAATCGGCGATGGCCGGGGCCAGGTGGCGGCGGCCGAAGGCGGCCGGGGCGTCGATGCGGATCAGGCCTTCCGGGGCATTGCTCAGCGATACCGCTTCAGCGCGGGCCAGGCGCAGCTCTTCGACAATCCGTCGGGCGCGTTCGGCAAAGGCATTGCCCGCCGGAGTTGGCCGTACCGCATGGGTGCTGCGCACGAACAGGCGGCTGCCGACCGCGTTTTCCAGGGTGTCGATACGCCGCGCCACCGCCGAAGGCGTCAACGGATGGCGCCGGGCGGTGGCGGAGAAGCTGCCGGTTTCCAGTACATCAAGAAACAGGCTGAGTTGTTCGGTCAGGGCATCGGGGTTCATGCTGCAGTCTGCTTTTGCGTAAATAGCATAGCCATTGTGCGTTGCTGTGCGTTTCCCCGCTAGCACCAGCTCGGTAGCATGCACCGATTGGTATTTCAGAGAGACGGCAATGATCGAGTGGGCGATGTACATAGCGCTGGGCGCGGCACTGGGCACGGTGGGCGGATTGTTCGGCATCGGTGGCGGGCTGATCGCGATTCCGGCGCTGGGGGTGTTGTTCGGCCTCGACCAGCAACTGGCCCAGGGCACCGCGCTGGTGATGGTGGTACCGAATGTGCTGCTGGCGCTGTGGCGGTATCACCAGCGAAATCGCATCGTACTCAAACATGCCTTGCCGCTGGCCGCGACCAGCTTTGTTTTCGCCTGGCTCGGTTCGATCTGGGCGGTGGGTGTGGATGCCCAGGCCATGCGCTTTGGCTTTGTGCTGTTTCTGGTGGCGCTGGCCGCCTGGAACCTGGCGCGGATGTTCATGCGTACGGCGCAACCCTCCAGTGAACTGCGCCAACCCTGGCCGTGGCTGGGCGTGCTGGGCAGCGGCGCCGGGGTGCTGGGCGGCTTGTTCGGCGTCGGTGGGGCAGTGGTGGCGACCCCGGTGCTGACCAGCGTGTTCGGCACCACCCAGGTGGTTGCCCAGGGGTTGTCACTGGCCCTGGCAGCCCCCAGTACTGCTGTCACCTTGCTCACCTATGGCCTGCATCAGCATGTGCAGTGGAGCATGGGCATCCCGCTGGCTATCGGTGGCCTGCTGAGCATCAGCTGGGGCGTGAAACTGGCTCACGCCCTGCCGGAAAGAGTCCTGCGTTCACTGTTCTGCGGCTTTCTGGTGCTCTGTGCGGTGATGCTGGCCTTCAAGATCTGAAGCCTTCGATGATGTAGTCGGCCAGGCAGTCGGTCATTTCCGACTGCGTGGTGCGATTGCGCAGCAGCATGATGCTGGCGGTGGGCAAAGGTGGCAGGCCTTCGGCTTCGCCAATGATCTGCAGGTCGCTGGTGATCAGGCTCTGCAGCTGCGCGGTGACTGCCAGGCCGGCACTGACCACGGCCATGATCGCCGCGGTGCTGGCGCTGGTGTAGGCGATCCGGTACTCCTTCTCGATGGCATCCAGGGCATTGCAGGCCCAGGTCCGGCAATAGCAATCGCAGTTGAACATCGCCAGCGGCAGAGGGTTGTGCTCATGCGGGCAGAAGCCCTGGGCCTGTACCCACACCGCGCGCTCGCGGCGTAGCAACTGGCCGATTTCGTTGCCCGGTTCGCGGGTGATGATGGTCAGGTCCAGATCCTGGCGTTGCATCAACTGCCGCGAGCTTTCGCAGTGCACTTCGACCTGAACCAACGGGTAGGCCTGGGCGAAACTGGACAGGATGCCCGGCAAAAAGCGCATGGCGTAGTCGTCCGGTGTACCGATGCGCACCACCCCGACCATGTGCGGCATGCGCAGGGTATTGAACACCTCGCCGTGCAGCTTGAGGATGCGCCGGGCGTAGCCGAGCAGCACCTGGCCCTCGGCGGTCAGGCGCACCTGGCGGCCATCGCGCTCGAACAGCTGGCGCTGGATGATGTCCTCCTCCAGGCGCTTCATCTGCATGCTCACCGCCGACTGGGTGCGGTTGACCACTTCGCCGGCACGGGTGAAGCCGCCGTGTTCGGCAATGGCGACGAAGGTGCGCAGCACGTCGGAATCGATACTCTGGTACTGGGACAAGGCATCAATCTCCTAGATGTATTACATAAGAAACATTCGTTGGATTGATCTTATGCCGGACCTGACACTGTCGTCATCCCAACAGGAGGGTAAGACGATGAAAGGTCAGAAATCGCTTGTTCTGCAGTACTCAACGTCCCAGCACAGCTGGTTTTACCAGCTCACCCAAGTCGCGGCCCAACGGCTGATGCGTTGGCGCCAACTGCACCGCGAGCGCCGCGAACTGGCGCGCCTGAGCGATGCGGCACTGGACGATATCGGTCTTAGTCGGGCTGATATCCTGCGCGAGGTGGAGCGGCCATTCTGGGAGGATCCACTGAAAAAATGAGTCGCATCATCGAGGTGCCACGACTAGTGTAAGTGGGCTTGTTCACAAGGAGCCGGGCATGCCCACCACACAGTCCCTTTCCCTGGCCCAGGCGCGCCGCCTGGCGTTGTCCGCACAAGGCTTCAACACTCGCCAGACAAGCGCGTCGATGGGGGCCGCGCAGCTGAAGCGGATGATCGAACGCCTGGGTGTGGTGCAGATCGACTCGGTCAATGCCCTGGTACGCTCCCACTACCTTCCGCTGTTTTCCCGCCTTGGCAGTTATCCACAGGCGCTGCTTGATCAACTGGCCTGGGGCCGCAATCATCAACGCAAACTTTTCGAGTATTGGGGGCATGAAGCCTCATTGCTGCCGCTGGCGCTGTATCCGCTAATGCGCTGGCGCATGGACCGTGCGCGCCAGGGCCAGGGCATCTATCAACAGCTGGCGCGCTTTGGCCGCGAGCAGCAAGCGACCATCGCCCGGGTGCTGGCGGCAGTGACCGAGCAGGGCGCTCTGGGCGCGGGCAGCCTGTCGACCCGCCAGGAACGTGCCGGCCCGTGGTGGGACTGGAGCGCTGAAAAGCACGCGCTGGAATGGCTGTTTGCCGCGGGATTGGTCAATGTCGCCGGCAGGCGCGGTTTCGAGCGCCTGTACGATTTACCCGAGCGGGTGCTGCCGGCGGCATTGCTTGAGCAACCGCCAATGAATGAGGCCGACGCGCAACGCGGACTGTTACTGCATGCCGCGGGTGCGTTGGGGGTGGCTACCGAGAAGGACCTGCGAGACTACTTTCGCCTGGCCCCCGGCGACAGCCGCGCACGGCTGGCCGAGTTGGTCGAGGCGGGCGCATTGCAGGCCTGTGCGGTGCAGGGCTGGACGCAAGCGGCATACTGCCTGGGTTCGCCACGGGTGCCGCGCAAGGTGAGCAGCAGCGCCTTGCTCTCGCCCTTTGACTCGCTGGTCTGGGAACGGGAGCGCACCGAACGTCTGTTTGACTTCCGCTACCGGCTGGAGATCTACACGCCTGCGCACAAACGTGTGTACGGCTATTACGTGCTGCCGTTCCTGCACAACGAATGCATTGCCGCACGGGTCGACCTGCGTGCCGAGCGCGCTAACGATTGCCTGGCGGTACACGCGGTGCATGAAGAGCAGGCGGGGCTGGATGAGGCGGGCATGCAGGCCCTGGCTGAAAACCTGCAGCGCATGGCCGCCTGGCTGGGCTTGGCCGAGGTGCAGTTGAATTGCCCGCGTGCCAGCGCCGCACGCTTGCGCGAGGCGCTGGCACGCAGTGATCTCAGCGACGTACCTGCTTGAGGGTTTCGGCAATCAGGAAGGCCAGTTCCAGCGACTGATCGGCGTTCATCCGCGGGTCGCAATGGGTGTGGTAGCGGTCGGAGAGGGCGTCTTCGGTAATTGGCCGGGCGCCGCCGATGCACTCGGTGACGTTCTGCCCGGTCATCTCGATATGAATCCCCCCGGCATGGCTGCCTTCGGCCTGATGGACCTGGAAGAACTGCTTGACCTCGCTGAGGATCTGGGCGAAATCGCGGGTCTTGTAACCGCTGCTGGCCTTGATGGTGTTGGCGTGCATCGGGTCGCAGCTCCACAGCACCTGGCGCCCTTCGCGTTCGACGCTGCGGATCAGGGCCGGTAGATGTTCGCCGACCTTGTTCGCCCCCATGCGCACGATCAGGTTGAGGCGGCCGGGGTCGTTGTCCGGGTTGAGCACGTCGATCAGGCGAATCAGCTCTTCGCTGTTCATGCTCGGGCCGACCTTGACCCCGATCGGGTTGTTCACCCCGCGCAGAAACTCGACATGGGCGCCATCGAGCTGGCGGGTGCGGTCGCCGATCCAGAGCATGTGCGCCGAGCAGTCGTAATAGTCGTTGGTCAGGCTGTCGCGACGGACGAAGGCTTCTTCATAGTTCAGCAGCAGCGCCTCGTGGGCGGTGAAGAAGCTGGTTTCGCGCAACTGCGGCGAGCCGTCCAGGCCACAGGCACGCATGAAGGCCAGGGTTTCGTCGATGCGGTCAGCCAGCTGGCTGTACTTTTCTGCCAGCGCCGAGTTGGCGATGAAGTCCAGGTTCCACTTGTGCACCTGATGCAGGTCGGCGAAACCGCCCTGGGCAAAGGCGCGCAGCAGGTTGAGGCTGGCAGTGGACTGGTGGTAGGCCTGCAGCAGGCGCTCCGGGTCCGGGATCCGGCTCTTTTCATCGAAGCCGATGCCGTTGACGATGTCGCCGCGGTAAGCCGGCAGGGTGACCCCGTCAATGGTTTCATCGCCTGCCGAGCGCGGCTTGGCGAACTGCCCGGCCATGCGCCCGACCTTGACCACCGGGCAACCGGCAGCAAAGGTCATGACAATGGCCATTTGCAGCAGCACCTTGAAGGTGTCACGAATCTTGGCTGCCGAGAACTCGGCGAAGCTCTCGGCGCAATCGCCGCCTTGCAGCAGGAACGCGCGGCCCTGGGTGACCTCGGCGAACTGACGGCGCAGTTCCCGGGCCTCGCCGGCAAAGACCAGCGGCGGGTAGCTGGCCAGGGTCTGCTCGACCTTGAGCAGGTGCGCGGCATCGGGGTAGCTCGGTTGTTGCTGGATCGGCAGGGCGCGCCAGCTGTCAGGACTCCAGGGGTGGTTCATCACGGGCTCGATCTGGTCGGAAAAGGGCTGTCTGCCATGTTAACAGGTGCCACGTACCTTGTTGCACTGGCGCCATTGACGGACAATGGCGGTTTTTGCTTGGTACAGCGGCGCCTGCCGGGAGACAGCATGACAGAGGAACGGGTAGAGCGGCTGCTGGCCCAGGTCCACGATCAGTACGGCACCATCAGCGTGCTGGAAGTCGATGACTATCGCTTTCTCGAATTTGGCGAGGCGATCGAGCAGAGCTGTGTGTTCACCGCCGACCCGAGCTGGCTGGAGTACGACTACACCCGGGCCATGCTGATTGGCGCGCTGGCCCACCCCGAACCCGAGAGCGCGCTGTTTCTGGGCCTGGGTGCCGGTACCCTGACCCAGGCGTGCCTCAAGTTCCTGCCGCTGGAAGACGTCGAAGCCATCGAACTGCGCCCGGATGTGCCGCGCCTGGCCATCGAGTACATGGGCCTGGATGATGATCCGCGCCTTTATATCCGCATTGGCGATGCGATGGAGCTGCTGGAAACCGCCGAGTCCGCTGACCTGATTTTCGTCGACCTGTACACCGATCATGGCCCGGGTGTTGCGCACCTGGCCTGGCGTTTTCTGGAGGATTGCCAGAAGCGTCTGAATCCCGGCGGCTGGCTGGTGATCAACCAATGGGCCAGCGATGACGGCAAACCGTTGGGCGCTGCGTTGTTGCGCGGGCTCTACCATCGGCATTACTGGGAACTGCCGGTCAAGGAGGGTAACGTCATCCTCATGGTGCCGGCTGACCTTGAGCAGCAGCTCAATCTGCCCGGCCTGACCGCCAGGGCCGAGGCCCTGGCGCCACAACTGGGCTACTCGTTGCAACCGCTGATCGGCGCGATTCGCCCGGCGTCCTGAGGCGCGTCACTGTGTCACTGGCGGAAAATCGATTCAGCCGCCAGCATCGTTAACTTCCCGGGCCCGCCGTAACGTGGCCTGGCGCTGGCGTGTTTGATTAAAAAAATCTCCCGTGAATTGCGAATTCAGGTATAGTACGCGCCGGTCTTTCACCGGACCTCGTTTAAGGTAGTGCAATTCCCCGAAGCCAGCTTCGGCTGCGCGTCCGCCCCGCGGACTCTCCTTGACGTTCCTTTTTTTCTTCAATCGTTTTCGCAAATCCCCGCCGACAAAGCTGCCAGGGTGACCTTCGGGTCTTACAAGGCATGTGCAGCTTTGGAGCATGGGTCTTTGCGGATGCACTTAGAGGCAGACCCATGACCCAGGAAACCGGCGGCTTCGCCGCTCTCGATCTTCATCCAAGTATTGTTGCCGCCGTTGTGGCTACTGGCTACGAAGAGCCATCGGCCATTCAGCAGCAATCGATCCCGATTATTCTTGCCGGTCACGACATGATTGGTCAGGCGCAGACAGGTACCGGTAAAACCGCTGCCTTCGCTCTGCCAATCCTGCACCGCATCGACCCGAGCAAGCGCGAGCCGCAAGCCCTGATCCTGGCGCCAACCCGTGAGTTGGCGCTGCAAGTAGCCACCGCTTTTGAAACTTACGCCAAGCAGATGCCGGGCGTTACCGTGGTGGCCGTATACGGTGGTGCCCCGATGGGCCCACAACTGAAAGCAATCCGTAATGGCGCGCAAATCGTCGTTGCTACCCCTGGCCGTCTGTGCGACCACCTGCGTCGCGACGAGAAGGTCCTGGCAACCGTCAACCACCTGGTGCTTGACGAAGCCGACGAAATGCTCAAGCTGGGCTTCATGGATGACCTCGAAGTAATCTTCAAGGCCATGCCGGAAAGCCGTCAGACCGTATTGTTCTCGGCCACTCTGCCAGCCTCGATCCGTGCCATCGCCGAGCGCCACCTGCGCGAGCCGAAGCACGTCAAGATCCAGACCAAGACCCAGACCGTTACCGCCATCGAACAAGCCCACCTGATGGTCCACGCCGACCAGAAGGTTTCCGCTGTCCTGCGCCTGCTGGAAGTGGAAGAGTTCGACGCGCTGATCGCCTTCGTGCGGACCAAGCAAGCCACCCTGGACCTGGCCAGCGCCCTGGAAGCCAAAGGCTACAAAGCCGCTGCGCTGAACGGTGACATTGCCCAGAACCAGCGTGAGCGCGTGATCGACTCGCTCAAGGATGGCCGTCTGGACATCGTCGTCGCCACCGACGTCGCTGCCCGTGGTCTGGACGTACCGCGCATCACTCACGTGTTCAACGTTGACATGCCGTACGACCCTGAGTCCTACGTTCACCGTATCGGCCGTACCGGCCGTGCGGGTCGCGAAGGCCGTGCGCTGCTGTTGGTTACCCCGCGCGAGCGTCGCATGCTGCAGGTGATCGAGCGTGTGACCGGTCAGAAAGTTGCCGAAGTTCGCCTGCCGAACGCTCAGGCCGTTCTCGATGCCCGCATCAAGAAGCTGACCAACAGCCTGGCGCCGCTGGTTGCCGACGCTGAGTCGACCCACGGTGATCTGCTTGATCGCCTGACCGCCGACATCGGTTGCAGCCCGCGTGCCCTGGCCGCTGCCCTGCTGCGCAAGGCTACCAACGGTCAGGCCCTGACCCTGGAAGCCGTCGAGAAAGAGCAGCCGCTGGTTCCGACCTACACCCCGCGTGAGCGTACTGGCGACCGTCCAGAGCGTGGCGAGCGTGAGCGTCGTGCACCGATGCCGCTGGGCGAAGGTCGTGCTCGCTGCCGTACCGCGCTGGGCGCGCGTGACGGTATCGCCGCCAAGAACCTGCTGGGCGCCATCCTCAACGAAGGCGGCCTGGCCCGCGAAGCCATCGGCCGCATCCAGGTGCGCGACAGCTTCAGCCTGGTCGAGCTGCCGGAAGAAGGTCTGGAGCGTCTGCTGACCAAGCTCAAGGACACTCGTGTTGCCGGCAAGCAGCTGAAGCTGCGCCGCTACCGCGAAGACTGATCCGCGAGCGATAAAAAAATCCCCGACTGGTTCGGGGATTTTTTTTTGCCTGTGCCGGTCTGTGGAGCTGTCCGTGGGAGCAACTGTCTGTAGTGGGAGTGTGTATCCATCCTGTGGGAGCTGGTCTTGCCAGCGATCGAGCGCGCAGGATCAGTCGAACCGGTAGATATCCATCCCCAACGCGCCGAGCGTAAACCCCTGGTGGGCAATCCCGAAGCGCCCACCTGCACCCCGGGCGAAATACAGCGGCAACAAGTGCTCATCACTCGGATGGTTGCGCACTGCAAACGGCGCCCGCTGGCGGTAGTCATGCAGGGCAGGGGTGTCGTCGGTTGCCAGCTTGTCGATCATCCAGTCACGAAATGCCAGGGCCCAGGGCTCGACGCTGTCCGGACCGGCCTGCCAATCCAGTTCGCGCAGGTTGTGGGTGATGCTGCCTGAGCCGATCAGCAGGATGCCTTCTGCGCGCAGCCCGGACAGCGCTTTGCCCACCCGTTCCTGCAGCTGTGGGCCCAGCTGGCTGGGTAGTGAAACCTGTACCACGGGAATGTCGGCGGCCGGGTACATCAGCGACAAGGGTACCCAGGCGCCATGATCGAACGGTCGCTTGGGGTCCAGGCGGGCCGGCAGGCCGGCATCGCACAACAGATGCTTGAGGCGTTCGGCCAGCGCCGGCTCGCCGGGTGCGGGGTATTGCACGGCAAACAGGGCGGCGGGAAAACCGCCGAAGTCATGCCAGGTCTCGGGGTGGGGATGGCTGGATACCCACAGCTCGCGGCTTTCCCAGTGCGCCGAGACCACCACGATGGCCTTGGGTCGCGCTAGTTGCCTTGCCAGGCGCTGCAGGGCCGGGCCGCTGGCGCCTGGCTCGAGGGCGAGCATCGGCGAGCCATGAGAAATAAACAGGCTGGGCAGCATGGGGAGCGTCCTGAAGGTTAAGATGGATCTATCTTCAGGCAGATCATTGATCTAATTCCAATATAAGTTTTTGCATAATCTTATCGAATAATTCGAGGTATGCCATGCAGGCAGAGTTCTGGCACAAGCGCTGGGCAGACAACCAGATCGGCTTTCATCAGGGGCAGGTCAACAGCTACCTGCAACAATACTGGCCGGCCCTGGGCCTGGCGCCCGGCAGCAAGGTGCTGGTGCCCCTGTGCGGCAAAAGCCTGGACCTGGCCTGGCTGGCCGGGCAGGGCCATCGGGTGCTCGGCATCGAGCTTTCCCAGCGTGCCGTGGAGGACTTTTTCAGCGAGCAGCAGTTGCAGCCTGAGGTCGCTCAGCAAGGTGTGTTCACGGCCTATCGCAGCGGTAATCTGGAGCTTTGGTGCGGAGATTTCTTTGCCCTGAATGCTGAAGATATCGCTGACTGCAGTGCGCTGTATGACCGAGCGGCGGTGATCGCCTTGCCGCCGGCGTTGCGCCAGCGCTATGCCGCGCTGCTCAGCGGGTGCCTGGCGCAAGGTTGCCAGGGGCTGTTGATCACCATGGATTACGACCAGGCCCTGCTGCCGGGGCCGCCTTTTGCCGTGGTCGATGCAGAGGTGCAGCAGTTGTTTGCTGACTGGCAGCCTCTTGAGCTGGAGGCGCGGGACATTCTCGCCGAAAGCCCCAAATTCGTTCAGGCCGGAGTGCCGCAGCTGTCCGAGCGGGTGTACCGCCTGCAGCGCTGAAATGCCAAAGGGCGACCGAAGTCGCCCTTTTTTGTTGCCGGTGTCCGATCAGCCGCGACGGCGCAGGGCTTCGATACGGTCTTCCAGCGGCGGGTGGCTCATCAGCAGGCCAGCCAGGCCCTGCTTGAGGCCGCCGTTGATGCCGAAGGCATTGAGGGTGTCGGGCATGTGCACCGGCACGCCTTGCTCCGAACGCAGGCGCTGCAGGGCGCCGATCATTGCGTTGGTGCCGGCCAGGCGGGCACCGGCTTCGTCGGCGCGGAACTCGCGTTTGCGCGAGAACCACATGACGATGATGCTGGCCAGGATACCCAGTACCAGTTCGGCGACGATGGTTGCAATGTAGTAGGCGATGCCCTGGCCTTCTTCGTTCTTGAAGATCACCTTGTCGACGAAGTTGCCGATGATGCGGGCAAAGAACATCACGAAGGTGTTGACCACGCCTTGCACCAGGGCCAGGGTGACCATGTCGCCGTTGGCCACGTGGCCGATCTCGTGGGCCAGTACGGCGCGCACTTCATCGGGCGAAAAGCGCTCGAGCAGGCCCTGGCTGACCGCTACCAGGGCATCGTTGCGGTTCCAGCCGGTGGCGAAGGCGTTGGCCTCGTAGGCCGGGAAGATACCCACTTCCGGCATCTTGATGCCGGCTTCGCGGGACAGTTCCTCGACGGTCTGCAGCAGCCATTGTTCGTGGCGGGTGCGCGGTTGGCTGATGATCTGGGTGCCGGTGCTCATCTTCGCCATCCACTTGGAGATGAACAGCGAGATCAGCGAGCCGGCAAAGCCGAACACCGCGCAGAAAATCAGCAGCTGGTCGAGTTTGAGGTCAACCCCGTTGGCCGCCATGAACCCGTTGAAGCCAAACAGGCTCAGGGTAATGCTGGCAATCAGCACAACCGCGAGGTTGGTGGCCACAAACAGTAAGATGCGCATCATGGTTGTTACGTTCTCCTGACGGATAAAAGTGTCACGTATGCGGGGTATATAAGGTGCGCGCTGCAGTGATTCAACCGGGCGACTATTTCAAACTGTGTACTTGCCTGTATTACAGACGAATTCCAGCAACCCGCACGCCAGAGCGGCGGGTGATGTCAGTGCTGAAAACTCGGTGTGTAAGGTCTGCGCCGCTTAATGGCGCAGACGATTCCATATCAACGGTAGGTTACTGCTGATATGTCTTCAGGAAGCTTCCGATACGGCCAATGGCCTGCTCCAGGTCGTCGACCCGGGGCAGGGTCACCACGCGGAAGTGGTCCGGCCACGGCCAGTTGAAGGCCGTCCCCTGGACGATCAGCAGCTTCTCCGAGAGCAGCAGGTCGAGGACGAACTTCTCGTCGTTGTGGATCGGGCAGACCTTCGGATCGATGCGCGGGAACGCATACAGCGCGCCCATCGGCTTGACGCAACTGACCCCGGGAATGCTGTTGAGCAGCTCCCAGGTACGGTTGCGCTGTTCGAGCAGGCGGCCTTGCGGCAGCACCAGGTCGTTGATGCTCTGGTAGCCACCGAGGGCGGTCTGGATCGCGTGCTGGCTCGGTACGTTGGCGCACAGGCGCATGTTGGCCAGCATGTCGATGCCTTCGATGTAGCTCTGGGCGTGATGCTTGGGCCCGGAGATGGCCAGCCAGCCGGAACGGAAACCCGCCACCCGGTAGGACTTGGACAGGCCGTTGAAGGTCAGGCAAAGCAGGTCCGGTGCCAGCGACGCGGTGCTGATGTGCACGGCTTCGTCGTAGAGGATCTTGTCGTAGATCTCGTCGGAGAACACCACCAGGTTGTGCTGGCGGGCCAGTTCGAGCATGCCCAGCAGCAGCTCGCGCGAGTACACCGCGCCGGTCGGGTTGTTCGGGTTGATGATCACCAGGGCCTTGGTATTGGAGGTGATCTTGGCCTTGATGTCGTCCAGGTCCGGGAACCAGTCGGCCTGCTCGTCGCACAGGTAGTGCACCGGGTTGCCGCCGGCCAGGCTTACCGCGGCGGTCCATAGAGGATAGTCCGGAGCCGGGATCAGCACTTCGTCGCCATTGTTGAGCAGCGCCTGCATCGACATCACGATCAGTTCGGAGACGCCGTTGCCCAGATAGATGTCTTCGATGCCGACACCTTCTACCTGCTTTTGCTGGTAGTACTGCATGACTGCCTTACGCGCGCTGAACAGGCCTTTGGAGTCGCTGTAGCCCTGGGCAGTCGGCAGGTTGCGGATCACGTCCTGGAGGATTTCGTCCGGCGCCTCGAAACCAAAGGGCGCCGGGTTGCCGATGTTCAGCTTGAGGATGCGATGGCCTTCCTCTTCCAGGCGTTTGGCGTGCTTGAGCACCGGGCCGCGAATGTCGTAGCAGACATTGGCGAGCTTGTTCGATTTGCTGACCTGCATGATGTGATCCCGATTAGAAAAGATCGCCGCGCAATGCGCTGTGAAAACGTTTGAAATGCGTGTGACGCGGGTGCCAGACTGATGTCTGATGAGGCGCAATAATATACGTGCCGCCCGCCCTGTGGAAAAGCCATGGCGCGGGGTTTTTGGACAGATGAGGCCTGATGATGGAAAAACTCGAGAAAACCCTCGAAGAATGGCGCGCCATGCTCGACCCCGAGCAATACAACGTGTGCCGCCTGAAGGGCACCGAGCGGCCGTTCAGTGGCAAGTACAATGGCACCAAGACCGATGGCGTCTACCATTGCATCTGCTGCAACGAAGCGCTGTTCGATTCGAAAGCCAAATTTGACTCCGGATGCGGCTGGCCCAGTTTCTATGAGCCGATTGCCGACAGCGCGATGATCGAGATTCGCGACACCTCCCACGGCATGATCCGCACCGAGGTGACCTGCGCCAAGTGTGACGCCCACCTGGGGCATGTGTTCCCTGACGGCCCACCGCCGACCGGGCTACGCTATTGCATCAACTCGGTCTGCCTGGACCTGGTGCCCCGCTGATAAAAGGAGAAAGGTCATGGCCGACGCAATGCTGAAGATCCCCTGCATTACCCTCACCGGTGAGCAAAAAGCCCTGGCCGATTACCCTGCCAAGGTGGTACTGGTGGTCAACACCGCCAGCCAGTGCGGTTTTACTCCGCAGTACAAAGGCCTGGAGCAGCTCTGGCAGCGTTATCGCGAACAGGGGCTGGTGGTGCTGGGCTTTCCCTGCAATCAGTTCGGCAAGCAGGAGCCCGGTGATGCGCGGGAGATCGCGCAGTTCTGCGAGCTCAACTTCGGCGTCAGCTTCCCGTTGTTTCGCAAGATCGAGGTCAACGGCAGCGGCGCCCATCCGTTGTTCGTCGAGTTGAAAAAGCGCGCCCCCGGCTTGTTCGGCTCGCAAGGGATCAAGTGGAACTTCACCAAGTTCCTGATTGATCCGGCCACCGGCAAGGTCAGCCGCTATGCGCCGAGCACCAAACCGGACGCCTTGATCGGCTCGATCGAAAAGCTGCTCAAGTAGCTGTCAGCGGCACCCAGTGATCGATCAGCGCCAGCAGTTCTTCGCGGCGAAACGGTTTGGCCAGGTAATCGCTCATCCCCGCTGCCCGGCAACGTTCGCGCTCCTCGGGCATGGCGTTGGCGGTCAGGGCGACGATCGGCAGGTCTGGCCAGCGTCCGCTCTGGCGGATGCGCCGGCTGGCTTCGTAGCCGTCCATCACTGGCATGTTGCAGTCCATCAGCACCAGGTCGAACGGCGCCTGCTCCAGCTGTTCCAGGGCTTCGGCGCCATGGGCGGCGACGCTGACCTCGCAGCCGAGCTTGGCCAGCATGCCCTTGGCCACCAATTGATTCACCGGGTTGTCCTCGACCAGCAGGATGCGCGCGCGCCGTTCACTGTGCTGGGCACCGTCCAGTGGGGACTGGTTGACGTTGTCGGTGCCATGCAGGGTGCGCCGCAGCGTCTGATACAGGGCATTGCGCGCCAGCGGTCGCGCCTGCTGCTGCAGCGGCGCCAGGTGCGCGGCCTGTTCACCGGGCAGAAAGTTGCCATAGGCGGTCACCAGCAGAATCGGCGCGCTGATCTGCGGACGCAGGCTGAACAGGCAGTCCAGGTCATCGGTGATCAGCAGGTCTGGCTTTGCCTGCCCAAGTTGCGTCGGATGATCGTAGCGCTGGTAGTCCAGGCCCCAGCCGGGCAGCAGCGTGTGCAACAGTTCGGCCAGGCCGCTGCTGGCATTGCTGATTGCGGCAACGCTACCCTGCAACGGTTGTGCAGGGACTGCCGGGGTGTGGCTGGGCAAGGGCAGTTCGGCGCTGAACTGGCTACCGAAACCGGCTTCGGAGCTGATGCTCAGGCTCCCCTGCATGGCTTCGCAGAGGTTGTTGGTGAGCGCCAGCCCCAGGCCGGTACCGCCATACTGGCGTGTGATACCGGCACCGGCCTGAGTGAAGGGCTGGAAGATCCGCACCTGGGCTTCACTAGGGATGCCGATGCCGGTATCGCAGACGTCCAGGCGAATGCCGCCGGGGTAGCTGGTCAGGCGCACATCGACACGGCCGAAGCGGGTGAATTTCAAGGCATTGGACAGCAGGTTGCTGACAATCTGCCGCACCCGGGTTGGGTCGCCGAGTACCATCGAGGGAAACAGCGGATCGATCAGGCAGGTCAGTTCGACACTCGGTGCGGCGTTCTGCGACAGCAGATTGGCGGTGTCTTCGACCAGGGCACCGAGGTCGAAGGGGATGCGCTCGAGTTCAAGCTGCCCGGCGTCGAACTTGGACAGGTCGAGAATATCGTTGAGCAGCTCGACCAGCACTTTTCCCGAGTCGTGGGCGATCGACAGCTGTTGACGTTGCTCGGCGTTGAGCGGGCTGTCCAGGGACAGGGCGATCATGCCCAGCAGGCCATTGAGCGGTGTGCGAATTTCGTGGCTCATGTTGGCCAGGAAGGCCGCGCGGGCCTGAGCCATGTCCAGGGCGCGGCGCCGGGCGACTTCGAGCTCTTCATTGGACTGGCTCAGACGGGTGTTGCTGGCCTTGAGCTCATTGGTGCGCGCCGAGACGATGTTCTCCAGTTCGTTGAGGTAATCGGTCAGGCGGTTTTCGGCGTTGCGCCGTTGCTGGATCTCGGTGGCCATGCTGACGAACTGCTGGTTGGCGACCTTGACCAGCACGCCGATCTCGTCGAGCTCATGGCCCGGTGGGAACGACAGCTTGGACTGCGACGGATTGCGTGAGTCGCTGTTGCTCAAGGCGCTGATCACCCGTACCAGCGGTTGGGTCAGCATGATGTAGAACAGGCCGAGAAGAATGCCGGTCAGAATCAGGCTGCGCATGAAGCCGTTGAGCAAGGTGACTTCGGCACGCTTGAGAAAGCGGCTGCCGAAGGCAAAGGTGTCGACGTCCAGGAACAGCGTGCCCAGGGACTCGTCGGGCATATGGCTGAGAAACAGCCGGTCCTGGAACTGGCGTGACTCACTGAAGAGGAAGTCGCTGATCAGCCGGTAGCTGCTTTCCTGGCGTGGGCGCTGGACATCGGCGAGTACGGTGTCGTTGTTGTCGATCAGCCAGGCGCGGGTGATTGCCGGCGATTGCAGCAGGCCACGGGTCAGCTCCTGGGCCAGCTCGGCATCGATGTTGTACGCGATGCGCGAGGCCGGGTTATGGCTGATTTCCAGCAGCGACAGCATCTCGCGGTTGATAGAGGCGTCTTCACTGGCATAATCGATACCGATCTGGATGAGACTGAGCAATGTACCCAGGATGAAGCCGACCAGGACCGTCAGCCGGGCTTGCTTGTAGGACAGGCGATTGGTGAACTTGATATCCATGAGTCCCGAGCCAGTTTCACATTCCGTGCGCTGCGCAAGCATAGCCGATCAGTCCCGGCTGCTGGCACGCCCTGTCACACATTCAGCTATGCCTTTGTCCTTGCAACTGTCTTGAGGAAATTTTGTGGACTCTCGTTTGAATGCTTTTCTGGAACGTGCAGAAACCGTGCTTGCCCGCCTTGAGCCTTTGTTGCCGGCGGTGCGTGCGAACATCGACTGGTCGCAATGCCTGGCTGCGCGCTGGCAGCGTGATGGCCGCAGCGGCTACCTGATGCCGCTGGAGGTCAGCCTCGACATGCGCCTGTCCGACCTCATCGGTGTCGATCAGCAGCGCGAGCAATTGGGGCGCAACACCCGCCAGTTTCTTGATGGCATGCCGGCCAACCATGCACTGCTCTGGGGTTCGCGCGGTACCGGTAAGTCATCGCTGGTGCGAGCGCTGCTGGCCGAGCATGCCGAGGCCGGCCTGCGCCTGATCGAAATCGAGCGTGATCACCTGGCCGACTTGCCGCGGGTGGTTGAGCAACTGCAGAAACTGCCGCAACGCTTCGTGCTGTTCTGCGATGACCTGTCGTTCGAAGCCGGGGAGGGCGATTACCGGGTGCTCAAGAGCGTGCTCGATGGCTCGCTGGAGCAGGCCCCGGATAACGTGCTGCTGTACGCCACCTCGAATCGCCGCCACCTGGTGCCGGAGAAACAGAGCGACAACGAAAACTGGAAGATGGTCGACGGCGAGCTGCACCCCAACGAGGCGGTGGAAGACAAGATTGCCCTGTCTGACCGCTTCGGCCTGTGGCTGTCGTTTTACCCCTTCACCCAGGAGCACTTCCTCAACGTGGTCGAACACTGGATCAGCCAGCTGGCCCGGCGCGCGGAGCTGGTCTGGAGCCGCGATGAGGCGCTGGACATTCTCGCTGTACGCTGGGCGACCGGCCGTGGCAACCGTAACGGCCGATGCGCTTACCAGTTCGCCCGCTATTGGGTCGGGCTGAAACTGTTGGAGCAAAAACCATGATCGACCTCAACGCTACCGGCGCTGGCCTCGAAGGCTACGGCCTGCTGGCGGCCCAGCTGGAAGCCCTGTTTGCCGATGAGCGTGACTTCATTGCCAACGCCGCGCAGTTTTCGGCGTTCCTCTATAGCCAGGTCGATGACTTGAACTGGGCTGGCTTCTACCTCAATCGCAACGAGCAACTGGTGCTCGGGCCGTTTCAGGGGCAGGTGGCCTGTGTGCGTATTCCCTTCGGTCGCGGTGTATGCGGTGCGGCCGCGGCCAGCCGGGAAACCCAGCGGGTCGAAGACGTGCACGCATTTCCCGGGCACATTGCCTGTGACAGTGCATCGAACAGTGAGCTGGTGATCCCGCTGGTCAAGGACGGGCGCTTGATTGGCGTGCTGGACCTGGACAGCCCTAAGCTGGCGCGTTTCAGTGAGGTGGATCAGGCGGGGCTGGAGCGCTTGGCGGGGATCTTTCTGCGTTTGACTGATTGCTGACGAGCGCTTTGCGCTCGATCGCTGGCAAGGCCAGCTCCCACGGGATCTGTGTACACCGAACCTTGTGGGAGCCGGCCTTGCCGGCGATCGGGTCAACCAGCACTCAGTCGTAGATGACTTTCTTCTTCCAGTCTTCGGTGGTGTCGGTCTTCAGGCCTTCGGTCAAGGCGTTGGTTTCGTCCTCGGCCGGTTCCAGCTGGCTCAGCACCTGAGCGTTGGCCCGGGCCAGGAGCTTCTCCATGTACTCGAGCTGCTCGCGGTAAACCGCCGGGTCCGGCTGCTTGCGCAAGTACTGCACGCCGCGCTCGAACGCCAGGCGTGCATGCCCTGGCTGGTTTTGCTGCAGCGCCTGCTGGCCGAGGTTGTTGAAGAACTCGATGTGCAGCAGTACCAGGATATGGCGGATTTCCTTGACCCAGTACTTGGCCTCGTTGGTTGGCAGGAAGCCTTCCTGAGCAGCACGGGTAATCTGGTTATGCATGCCTTCGAGCAGGAAGCGGACATCCTTGGCCCGGGCTTCGGTTTGAATCGGCATCGGCGGATTGTTCACCGGCAGCGTCTCACCCTTGGCGATCAGCCCTTCGAGCTCGGCAATCCGCGCCCGGATGTCGCGGCTGTGTTTGTCCAGGGCCAGTCGGCGCTGGTTGAGGTTGAGTTCCAGGCGGGTCAGTAGCAACTTGAGTGCCGGGGTCATCAACTGGCCAGGAAAGGTTTCGGTGATTTCGCCACAACGGCGCAAGCGTTCGGCCAGCTCGATCTTCAGCCGGGCACGCTCGAGCTTGTTGTTCTCGACCACGTTGTTCAGGTAGCCGATCACGATCAATAACGCGATCCCCGCTACTATAAGCAGGGTGATCAGAAGTGGTGTCACCGTTAACGCCTCATACAGGATGATTTACTGTTTGAGTGTAGTGGCTAAGCTTTTAGCCGGATAGAGCTGTTTGGCGGTTGCCTGGGGGTAGTTGATGGCCTTTTGCTTTCAACCTGCCGTGGCTGCTGGGCCGAAGGCGGGTAGGGCGTCAGAAAAAAAACGTCAAGCTTAAGGCGCACGGTGGCCTGGCAGAAGGCTGCAAAGCTTCGCGAAGTCATTGATTTAAATAAATTTATACAGAGGGGTTGACGGCTTATCAAAGCATCCCTAGAATGCGCGCCACTTGCAGCGTAAAGCACACAGCGAAACGCGGCAGGGAGTGAATGTTGTAGTGTGTCCCCTTCGTCTAGTGGCCTAGGACACCGCCCTTTCACGGCGGTAACAGGGGTTCGAGTCCCCTAGGGGACGCCAATGCGGGAATAGCTCAGTTGGTAGAGCACGACCTTGCCAAGGTCGGGGTCGCGAGTTCGAGTCTCGTTTCCCGCTCCA
>NZ_JANAVH010000024.1:0-16284 GCF_024213215.1 Pseudomonas sp. SBB6
GTTACCCTGATCAAGACCATCGCGATGGAAGACGGTCTGCGTTTCGCTATCCGTGAAGGCGGTCGTACCGTCGGCGCTGGTGTCGTAGCAAAGATTATCGAATAAGTAGTTGATTTCTCTCGATCAGGCCGACATAATGGTCGGCCTGATAAGCTTTTAGGTCAGTAGCTCAATTGGCAGAGCGACGGTCTCCAAAACCGTAGGTTGGGGGTTCGATTCCCTCCTGACCTGCCAGATTCACCTCGTGTGTCTGGCTTTCTTTTCACAGGATTTTCCTAGATGACTCCCAAGGCTGAAGCCCAAGACTCTCGTTTTGATCTGCTCAAGTGGCTGGCTGTTGTCGCTTTGGTAGTCGTTGGTGTTGTGGGTAATCACTATTACTCCGCCTCGCCGGTTCTGTACCGCGTACTCGCACTTCTCGTCTTTGCTGCTGTAGCTGGCTTCGTTGCCCTGCAGACCGCCAAAGGCAAGTCGTTCTTTGCGCTGGCAAAGGAAGCTCGCACCGAGATTCGTAAAGTCGTATGGCCAACCCGCCAAGAAACCACGCAGACCACGCTCATCGTAGTGGCGGTTGTCCTGGTGATGGCGTTGCTGCTGTGGGGTCTCGACTCCCTGCTCGGTTGGTTGATTTCCTTGATTGTTGGCTAAGGGTGTCCCGTGGCTAAGCGTTGGTACGTTGTGCATGCTTACTCGGGTTACGAGAAGCATGTCATGCGCTCGCTGATCGAGCGCGTAAAGCTGGCTGGCATGGAAGATGGCTTCGGCGAAATTCTGGTCCCCACTGAAGAAGTGGTTGAGATGCGCAATGGCCAGAAGCGCAAAAGCGAGCGTAAGTTCTTCCCAGGTTACGTGCTGGTCCAAATGGACATGAACGAAGGGACTTGGCACTTGGTCAAGGATACCCCTCGCGTCATGGGCTTCATCGGTGGTACTGCAGACAAGCCTGCGCCAATCACCGACAAAGAAGCCGAGGCCATTCTGCGTCGCGTTGCCGATGGCAGCGACAAGCCGAAGCCGAAGACGCTGTTCGAGCCGGGCGAAGTGGTCCGTGTTATCGACGGTCCGTTTGCTGATTTCAACGGTACCGTTGAAGAAGTTAACTACGAGAAGAGCCGGATCCAAGTGGCCGTGCTTATTTTCGGTCGCTCTACCCCGGTAGAGCTCGAGTTCAGCCAGGTCGAGAAGGTCTAGCCGAACAAAGCATCCCATACCCCGCAGCCCTATGTGCTGCGGGGTTTTGTCGTCACTGGGATAAAACGCAAGTCATCCGGGGAGCCTTCAGGCGTTCGTACCCGATATTGGAGTAGCTCATGGCTAAGAAGATTCAGGCTTACATCAAGCTGCAAGTAAAGGCCGGCCAGGCCAACCCAAGCCCACCCGTTGGTCCAGCACTGGGTCAACACGGTGTGAACATCATGGAATTCTGCAAGGCCTTCAACGCCCGTACTCAGGGTCAAGAAGCCGGCCTGCCGACTCCTGTGATCATCACTGTTTACAGTGACCGCAGCTTCACCTTCGAAACCAAAAGCACCCCTGCTTCGGTTCTGCTGAAGAAAGCAGCTGGCCTGACCAGCGGTTCTGCACGTCCGAACACCGTTAAAGTCGGTACTGTGACCCGTGCTCAGCTGGAAGAGATCGCAAAAACCAAAAATGCTGATCTGACCGCCGCTGACCTGGATGCAGCCGTGCGTACCATCGCCGGTTCTGCTCGCAGCATGGGCCTCAACGTGGAGGGTGTGTAATGGCTAAGCTGACCAAGCGCCAAAAGGCCATTGCTTCGAAAATCGAAGCAGGCAAAGTCTACAACTTCGAAGACGCAGCAGTGCTGCTGGCCGAACTGTCCACCGTGAAGTTCAGCGAATCCTTCGACGTTGCTGTCAACCTCGGTGTTGACCCACGTAAATCCGACCAGGTCGTTCGTAGCGCTACCGTGCTGCCACACGGCACTGGCAAGACCGTACGTGTAGCTGTCTTCACCCAGGGCCCTGCTGCTGAAGCCGCTCTGGCTGCCGGCGCTGACCGCGTTGGTATGGACGATCTGGCTGCCGAAATGAAAGGCGGCGACCTGAACTATGACGTCGTTATTGCTTCCCCGGACGCAATGCGTGTTGTAGGTCAGCTGGGTCAGGTTCTGGGTCCTCGCGGCCTGATGCCTAACCCGAAAGTCGGTACCGTAACTCCAGACGTAGCCACTGCGGTTAAAAACGCCAAGGCTGGTCAGGTTCGTTATCGCACCGACAAAAACGGCATCATCCACACCTCCGTTGGCAAAGTCGGCTTTGAAGCTGGCAAGCTGAAGGAAAACGTTGAAGCCCTGATCGCTGATCTGAAGCGCATCAAGCCAGCTTCCTCGAAAGGTATCTACGTCAAGCGCGTTACCCTGAGCACCACCATGGGCCCAGGTCTGGTCATCGACCAGAGCTCGCTGAACGCGTAAGACAAAGCCCGGTGCGAGCGATCGCACCAGGTTGAAAAAATTGGGGTCCCTGCCTGGCGGGGGCTATCCAAGACCGTAGGCGGCGCAAGCCTTAAACCTCAAGCCTACGCAGATGGTGCTCCCGGTTCCTTACCGAATCAGACACCAAAACGACATCCGGCTTCGGCCAGATGAAACGGTAACAAGCAGGAGTTAAACCCGTGGCAATTAAACTCGAAGACAAGAAGGCCATCGTCGCTGAAGTCAACGAGGCTGCCAAAGTCGCTCTGTCCGCTGTCGTGGCTGATGCCCGTGGTGTGACTGTAGGCGCAATGACCGGACTCCGTAAAGAGGCTCGTGAAGCTGGCGTATACGTACGTGTCGTACGTAACACCCTGCTCAAGCGCGCTGTTGCTGACACTGAATTCAGTGTCCTCAACGACGCCTTCACCGGCCCGACCCTGATCGCTTTCTCCAACGAACACCCGGGCGCTGCTGCTCGTTTGTTCAAAGAGTTCGCCAAGGGTCAGGACAAGTTCGAGATCAAGGCAGCTGCGTTTGATGGCAAGTTCCTTGCCGCTAACCAGATCGACGTGTTGGCTACCCTGCCGACCCGCGACGAGGCCATTGCGAAGCTGATGAGCGTGATCCAAGGCGCTACCAGCAAGCTGGCTCGTACCCTGGCAGCCGTTCGCGACCAGAAAGAAGCTGCTGCTGCCTAAGGCACCGCAAGCCCTTTCAAAATCATATGTTTAATTTGATGGCTGCGTAAGCTGTCACCCCAATACAGGATTCAAGTCATGTCTCTGACTAACGAACAAATCATCGAAGCAATCGGCCAGAAAACCGTTCTGGAAGTTGTTGAGCTGATCAAAGCAATGGAAGAAACCTTCGGTGTTACCGCTGCTGTTGCCGCTGCTGGCCCAGCTGCTGCCGCTGCCGTTGTTGAAGAACAAACCGAGTTCAACGTTGTTCTGGTTGAAGCCGGCGAGAAGAAAGTCAACGTGATCAAGGCCGTTCGTGAACTGACCGGTCTGGGCCTGAAAGAAGCCAAAGAGAAAGTTGACGGCGCTCCTCAGGTTGTCGCTGAAGGCGTTTCGAAAGAAGCCGCTGAAGACGCCAAGAAGAAGCTGGAAGAAGCAGGCGCTAAAGTCGAACTCAAGTAATTTCGACTTTGCGACTCCAGCCCGAGCGTTAAGCAAACGGCTGATGGCTGGTGGCTCTTGCCACCGGCCTTTTTCCGTTATTGGCAGCTGACCAGGTCGGCGCCGATAGCGAGCTGCAACCACCAATGATGGTGGCGCAAACCAAGGGGTTTGCACGATTTTCTGGCTGCTCCCGTCGGGAGAAGCCAAACAAGCAGGTGACCAAGCTGGGGAACGCTGATGGCTTACTCATACACTGAGAAAAAACGTATCCGCAAGGACTTTAGCAAGTTGCCGGACGTCATGGATGTGCCTTACCTCCTGGCCATCCAGCTGGATTCGTATCGTGAATTCTTGCAAGCGGGAGCGACCAAAGATCAGTTCCGCGACGTGGGCCTGCATGCGGCCTTCAAATCGGTTTTCCCGATCATCAGCTACTCCGGCAATGCTGCCCTGGAGTACGTTGGTTATCGTCTGGGCGAACCGGCTTTTGATGTCAAAGAATGCGTACTGCGTGGCGTGACCTACGCGGTGCCGCTGCGGGTAAAAGTCCGCCTGATCATTTTCGACAAAGAATCGTCGAACAAAGCGATCAAGGACATCAAAGAGCAAGAAGTCTACATGGGTGAAATCCCCCTGATGACTGAAAACGGTACCTTCGTAATCAACGGTACCGAGCGTGTTATCGTTTCCCAGCTGCACCGTTCGCCGGGCGTGTTCTTCGATCACGACCGCGGCAAGACGCACAGCTCTGGCAAACTGCTGTACTCGGCGCGGATCATTCCTTACCGCGGCTCGTGGCTGGACTTCGAATTCGATCCGAAAGACTGTGTATTCGTCCGTATCGACCGTCGTCGCAAGCTGCCTGCATCGGTTCTGCTGCGCGCTCTGGGCTACAGCACTGAAGAAGTGCTGGACGCTTTCTACACCACCAACGTCTTCCACGTGTCGGGCGAGAGGCTCAGCCTGGAACTGGTGCCTCAGCGCCTGCGTGGTGAAGTTGCGGTCATGGACATCCACGACGAAACCGGCAAGGTCATCGTCGAGCAAGGTCGTCGTATTACCGCTCGCCACATCAACCAGCTGGAAAAAGCTGGCGTCAAGCAGCTGGACGTGCCGCTGGAATACGTCCTGGGCCGCACTACCGCCAAGGCGATCGTGCACCCGGCTACCGGCGAGATCCTGGCTGAGTGCAACACCGAGCTGAGCACCGACGTCCTGGTGAAAATCGCCAAGGCCCAGGTTGTTCGCATCGAGACCCTGTACACCAACGACATCGACTGCGGTCCGTTCATCTCGGATACCCTGAAGATCGACTCCACCAGCAACCAACTGGAAGCGCTGGTCGAGATCTATCGCATGATGCGTCCTGGCGAGCCACCAACCAAGGATGCCGCCGAGACCCTGTTCAACAACCTGTTCTTCAGCGCCGAGCGTTACGACCTGTCGGCCGTTGGCCGCATGAAGTTCAACCGTCGTATCGGTCGCACCGAGATCGAAGGTTCGGGCGTGCTGAGCAAGGAAGATATCGTCGAGGTCCTCAAGACCCTGGTCGACATCCGTAACGGCAAAGGCATCGTCGACGACATCGACCACCTGGGTAACCGTCGCGTCCGTTGTGTTGGCGAGATGGCCGAGAACCAGTTCCGCGTTGGCCTGGTGCGTGTAGAGCGCGCGGTCAAAGAGCGTCTGTCGATGGCTGAAAGCGAAGGCCTGATGCCTCAGGACCTGATCAACGCCAAGCCGGTTGCGGCGGCGGTGAAAGAGTTCTTCGGCTCCAGCCAGCTCTCGCAGTTCATGGACCAGAACAACCCGCTGTCCGAGATCACCCACAAGCGTCGTGTCTCCGCACTCGGCCCTGGTGGTCTGACCCGTGAGCGCGCAGGCTTCGAAGTCCGTGACGTACACCCGACCCACTACGGCCGTGTGTGCCCGATCGAGACCCCTGAAGGTCCGAACATCGGTCTGATCAACTCCCTGGCTGCGTACGCTCGCACCAACCAGTACGGCTTCCTGGAAAGCCCGTACCGCGTGGTGAAAGAGGGCGTGGTTACCGACGACATCGTGTTCCTGTCGGCGATCGAAGAAGCTGATCACGTCATCGCCCAGGCTTCGGCCACGATGAACGAGAAGAAGCACCTGATCGACGAACTGGTAGCTGTTCGTCACCTGAACGAATTCACCGTCAAGGCGCCGGAAGACGTCACCCTGATGGACGTTTCGCCCAAGCAGGTAGTTTCGGTCGCAGCGTCGCTGATTCCGTTCCTCGAGCACGACGACGCCAACCGTGCGTTGATGGGTTCGAACATGCAGCGTCAGGCTGTACCAACCCTGCGTGCCGACAAGCCGCTGGTCGGTACCGGCATGGAGCGCAACGTTGCCCGTGACTCCGGCGTTTGCGTCGTGGCCCGTCGTGGTGGCGTGATCGACTCCGTCGATGCCAGCCGTATCGTGGTTCGTGTTGCCGATGACGAAGTTGAAACCGGTGAAGCCGGTGTCGACATCTACAACCTGACCAAATACACCCGTTCGAACCAGAACACCTGCATCAACCAGCGTCCGCTGGTGAACAAGGGTGACGCGGTTCAGCGTGGCGACATCATGGCCGACGGCCCGTCCACCGACATGGGTGAGCTGGCACTGGGTCAGAACATGCGCATCGCGTTCATGGCGTGGAACGGCTTCAACTTCGAAGACTCCATCTGCCTGTCCGAGCGTGTGGTTCAGGAAGACCGCTTCACCACGATCCACATCCAGGAACTGACCTGTGTGGCCCGTGACACCAAGCTTGGCCCAGAGGAAATCACCGCGGACATCCCGAACGTCGGTGAAGCTGCGCTGAACAAGCTGGACGAAGCCGGTATCGTTTATGTTGGTGCTGAAGTTGGCGCCGGCGACATCCTGGTCGGCAAGGTCACGCCAAAAGGCGAAACCCAGCTGACGCCGGAAGAAAAACTGCTGCGTGCGATCTTCGGTGAGAAGGCCAGCGACGTTAAAGACACCTCCCTGCGCGTGCCTACCGGCACCAAAGGTACCGTCATCGACGTACAGGTCTTCACCCGTGATGGCGTCGAACGCGACAGCCGTGCGCTGTCCATCGAGAAGATGCAGCTGGACGAGATCCGCAAGGACCTCAACGAAGAGTTCCGCATCGTTGAAGGCGCAACCTTCGAGCGTCTGCGTTCGGCTCTGAACGGTCAGGTTGTCGACGGTGGTGCAGGCCTGAAAAAAGGCACTGTGATCACCAACGAAGTCCTCGACGGTCTGGAGCACGGCCAGTGGTTCAAACTGCGCATGGCCGAAGACGCGCTGAACGAGCAGCTCGAGAAGGCCCAGGCCTACATCGTTGATCGTCGCCGTCTGCTGGACGACAAGTTCGAAGACAAGAAGCGCAAGCTGCAGCAGGGCGATGACCTGGCACCGGGCGTACTGAAGATCGTCAAGGTCTACCTGGCAATCCGTCGTCGCATCCAGCCGGGCGACAAGATGGCCGGTCGTCACGGTAACAAAGGTGTGGTCTCGGTGATCATGCCGGTCGAAGACATGCCGCACGACGCCAACGGTACTCCGGTCGACGTGGTACTCAACCCACTGGGTGTACCATCGCGTATGAACGTTGGTCAGATCCTCGAAACCCACCTGGGCCTGGCGGCCAAGGGTCTGGGCGAGAAGATCAACCGCATGCTCGAAGAGCAGCGCAAGGTCATCGAGCTGCGCAAGTTCCTCACCGAGATCTACAACGAAATCGGTGGTCGTCAGGAGCAACTGGAGACCTTCTCCGACCAGGAGATCCTGGACCTGGCGAACAACCTCAAAGGCGGTGTGCCAATGGCCACTCCAGTCTTCGACGGTGCCAAGGAAAGCGAGATCAAGGCCATGCTGAAACTGGCAGACATGCCAGAAAGCGGTCAGATGCAGCTGTTCGACGGTCGTACCGGCAACAAGTTCGAGCGTCATGTGACCGTTGGTTACATGTACATGCTCAAGCTGAACCACTTGGTGGACGACAAGATGCACGCGCGTTCCACTGGTTCTTACAGCCTGGTTACCCAGCAGCCGCTGGGTGGTAAGGCGCAGTTCGGTGGTCAGCGTTTCGGGGAGATGGAAGTGTGGGCGCTGGAAGCATACGGCGCGGCATACACCCTGCAAGAAATGCTCACAGTGAAGTCGGACGATGTGAACGGTCGGACCAAGATGTACAAAAACATCGTGGACGGCGATCACCGTATGGAGCCGGGCATGCCCGAGTCCTTCAACGTGTTGATCAAAGAGATTCGTTCGCTCGGTATCGATATCGATCTGGAAACCGAATAACACGTGACGCGAATCGGGAGCGTGGCTGAAAAGCCCGCTCCCTGCTCCGCCAGGAGGAAAGGCCTTGAAAGACCTACTGAATTTGCTGAAAAACCAGGGTCAAGTCGAAGAGTTCGACGCCATCCGTATCGGATTGGCCTCGCCTGAGATGATCCGTTCGTGGTCGTTCGGTGAAGTTAAAAAGCCGGAAACCATCAACTACCGTACGTTCAAACCTGAGCGTGACGGCCTGTTCTGCGCCAAGATCTTTGGCCCAGTCAAGGACTACGAGTGCCTGTGCGGTAAGTACAAGCGCCTGAAGCACCGCGGCGTGATCTGCGAGAAGTGCGGCGTTGAAGTCGCCCTGGCCAAGGTTCGCCGTGAGCGCATGGCGCACATCGAACTGGCCTCGCCGGTTGCCCACATCTGGTTCCTGAAGTCGCTGCCGTCCCGTATCGGCTTGCTGATGGACATGACCCTGCGTGATATCGAACGCGTTCTCTACTTCGAGAGCTATGTCGTTATCGACCCGGGCATGACCACCCTGGAAAAAGGCCAGCTGCTCAACGACGAGCAGTACTTCGAAGCGCTGGAAGAGTTCGGCGATGACTTCGACGCCCGCATGGGTGCCGAGGCTGTCCGCGAGCTGCTGCACGCTATCGACCTGGAACACGAGATCGGTCGCCTGCGCGAAGAGATTCCGCAGACCAACTCGGAAACCAAGATCAAGAAGCTGTCCAAGCGTCTGAAGCTGATGGAAGCCTTCCAGGGCTCGGGCAACCTGCCTGAGTGGATGGTCCTGACCGTTCTGCCGGTTCTGCCGCCAGACCTGCGTCCATTGGTTCCGCTGGATGGCGGTCGCTTCGCGACTTCCGACCTGAACGACCTGTATCGTCGAGTGATCAACCGTAACAACCGTCTGAAGCGCCTGCTCGACCTGTCCGCGCCGGACATCATCGTGCGCAACGAAAAGCGCATGCTGCAAGAAGCGGTCGACGCCTTGCTGGATAACGGCCGTCGCGGTCGTGCCATCACCGGCTCGAACAAGCGTCCTCTGAAATCCCTGGCCGACATGATCAAGGGTAAGCAGGGTCGTTTCCGTCAGAACTTGCTCGGTAAGCGTGTTGACTACTCCGGCCGTTCGGTAATTACCGTAGGTCCGACCCTGCGTCTGCACCAGTGCGGTCTGCCGAAGAAGATGGCTCTCGAGCTGTTCAAGCCGTTCATTTTCGGCAAGCTGGAAATGCGTGGTCTGGCGACCACCATCAAGGCCGCCAAGAAGATGGTCGAGCGCGAGCTGCCAGAGGTTTGGGACGTTCTCGCCGAAGTGATTCGCGAACACCCCGTACTGCTCAACCGTGCACCGACCCTTCACCGTCTGGGTATCCAGGCCTTTGAACCGGTACTGATCGAAGGTAAGGCTATCCAGCTGCACCCGCTGGTCTGTGCTGCGTACAACGCCGACTTCGACGGTGACCAGATGGCCGTTCACGTGCCGCTGACGCTGGAAGCCCAGCTTGAAGCGCGCGCGCTGATGATGTCGACCAACAACATCCTGTCGCCAGCCAACGGTGAGCCAATCATCGTTCCGTCGCAGGACGTTGTACTGGGTCTGTACTACATGACCCGTGAAGCCATCAACGCCAAGGGCGAAGGTCGCGTATTCGCCGACCTGCAGGAAGTCGACCGCGTATTCCGCGCCGGCGAAGCTGCCCTGCACGCCAAGATCAAGGTTCGTATCAACGAAACCGTTAACGATCGTGATGGCGGCAGCGTCAAGAACACCCGTATCGTCGACACCACTGTCGGCCGTGCGCTGCTGTTCCAGGTTGTACCACCAGGTCTGTCGTACGACGTGGTCAACCAGCCAATGAAGAAAAAGGCGATCTCCAAGCTGATCAACCAGTGCTACCGCGTGGTTGGTCTGAAAGAGACCGTGATCTTCGCTGACCAGCTGATGTACACCGGTTTTGCCTACTCGACCATCTCCGGCGTTTCCATCGGTGTTAACGACTTCGTTATCCCGGATGAAAAAGCCCGCATCATCGGTACCGCTACCGACGAAGTGAAAGAGATCGAGAGCCAGTACGCTTCCGGCCTGGTAACCCAGGGCGAGAAGTACAACAAAGTCATCGACTTGTGGTCCAAGGCGAACGACGAAGTCTCCAAGGCGATGATGGCCAACCTCTCGAAAGAGAAAGTCATCGACCGCAATGGCGATGAAGTCGAGCAAGAGTCCTTCAACTCGATGTACATGATGGCTGACTCCGGTGCCCGGGGTTCGGCAGCTCAGATTCGTCAGCTGGCCGGTATGCGTGGTCTGATGGCCAAGCCGGACGGCTCGATCATCGAGACGCCGATCACCGCGAACTTCCGTGAAGGTCTGAGCGTACTCCAGTACTTCATCTCGACTCACGGTGCTCGTAAGGGTCTGGCGGATACCGCGTTGAAAACCGCGAACTCCGGTTACCTGACTCGTCGTCTGGTAGACGTTGCCCAGGATCTGGTGGTTACCGAGATCGACTGCGGCACCGAGCAAGGCCTGCTGATGACGCCGCACATTGAAGGCGGCGACGTTGTAGAGCCACTGGGTGAGCGTGTGCTGGGTCGTGTTATCGCCCGTGACGTGTTCAAGCCAGGCACCGACGACGTTATCGTTCCGGCCGGTACCCTGGTCGACGAGAAGTGGGTCGAGTTCATCGAGCTGAACAGCATCGACGAAGTGATCGTGCGTTCGCCGATCAGCTGCGAAACCCGCTATGGCATCTGCGCCAAGTGCTACGGTCGCGACCTGGCTCGCGGTCACCAGGTGAACATCGGTGAAGCTGTCGGCGTTATCGCTGCCCAGTCGATCGGTGAGCCGGGTACCCAGCTGACCATGCGTACGTTCCACATCGGTGGTGCTGCAAGCCGGACCTCGGCTGCCGACAGCGTCCAGGTGAAGAACGGCGGTATGGTTCGCCTGCACAACCTGAAACAGGTTGAGCGTGCCGACGGTAACCTGGTGGCCGTATCGCGTTCCGGTGAGTTGGCGATTGCCGACGAATTCGGTCGTGAGCGTGAGCGCTACAAGCTGCCTTACGGTGCAGTGATTTCGGTGAAGGAAGGCGACAAGGTCGACGCTGGCGCAATCGTCGCCAAGTGGGACCCGCACACCCACCCGATCGTTACCGAAATGAAAGGTACCGTGACCTTCGTGGGCATGGAAGAAGGCATCACCATCAAGCGTCAGACTGACGAATTGACTGGTTTGACCAACATTGAAGTTCTGGACGTCAAAGACCGTCCGGCTGCAGGTAAGGAAATCCGTCCTGCAATCAAGATGGTCGACGCCAATGGCAAGGATCTGCTGCTGCCAGGTACCGACGTACCGGCTCAGTACTTCCTGCCGGCCAACGCCCTGGTCGGTGTGGCTGACGGTGCCCAGATCGGCGTCGGTGACGTTATCGCGCGTATCCCGCAAGAAACGTCGAAGACCCGTGACATCACCGGTGGTCTGCCGCGGGTTGCCGACTTGTTCGAAGCCCGTCGTCCGAAAGAAGCCTCGATTCTGGCTGAAGTCAGCGGCACCATCGCCTTCGGTAAAGAGACCAAGGGCAAGCGCCGTCTGGTCATCACCCCGAACGACGGTAGCGATCCGTACGAAGAGCTGATTCCGAAGTGGCGTCACCTGAACGTCTTCGAAGGCGAGCAAGTGAACCGCGGCGAAGTTATCTCCGACGGTCCGAGCGATCCGCACGACATCCTGCGTCTGCTGGGTGTCAGCGCGCTGGCCAAGTACATCGTCAACGAGATTCAGGACGTTTACCGTCTGCAAGGCGTTAAGATCAACGACAAGCACATCGAAACCATCCTGCGTCAGATGCTGCGCAAGGTCGAGATTGCCGAGTCGGGTGACTCCAGCTTCATCAAGGGCGACCAGATGGAACTGACCCATGTACTGGTAGAGAACGAGCGCCTTGGCGCGGAAGACAAGTTTGTCTCCAAGTTCACTCGCGTACTGCTGGGTATCACCAAGGCCTCGCTGTCCACCGAATCGTTCATCTCGGCGGCTTCCTTCCAGGAAACCACCCGCGTACTGACCGAAGCGGCGGTAACCGGCAAGCGCGATTACCTGCGCGGCCTGAAAGAAAACGTGGTCGTGGGTCGTCTGATCCCGGCCGGTACCGGTCTGGCCTACCACAGCGAGCGCAAGCGTCGCCGTGATGCCGACAAGCCGCTGCGCGTAAGTGCCAGTGAGGTGGAAGCCGCACTGACTGAAGCGCTGAATTCCAGCGGTAACTGAAAGTAGGATAGGGCCCCGGCAAACCTGTTTTGGCCATCGGCGACATAATTTGTTGCCGATGACCGGAAGGGGAGGGCCGGGGCCTTGTCTTGACTGGGGGCAAGATCCTCTTTAGACTCTTGTACCCCTAAATTTGGTGGGACTCCGTCCTGCCAATTTTTGCTTTTCTTGCAAGACAATAGCGTCGCAAGACAACAGTGGAGCTAGTAGATGGCAACTATCAACCAGCTGGTACGTCAGCCGCGTAAGCGTATCGTCGAGAAATCCGACGTTCCTGCGCTGCAGAACTGCCCGCAACGTCGTGGCGTGTGCACCCGTGTGTACACCACCACGCCGAAAAAACCTAACTCGGCACTGCGTAAAGTTTGCCGTGTGCGTCTGACCAACGGTTTCGAGGTTTCCTCGTACATCGGTGGTGAAGGCCACAACCTGCAAGAGCACAGCGTCGTCCTGATCCGTGGCGGCCGTGTAAAAGACTTGCCAGGTGTTCGTTACCACACCGTTCGCGGCTCCCTGGATACCTCCGGCGTTAAAGGTCGTAACCAAGGTCGTTCGAAGTACGGTACCAAGCGTCCGAAGTAATCGGCCGTTTGCAGCAGTTTGCAGTTATTCATTTTATTGAGTCGATAAGAGTAAGGTCGGGCACGCACCCTTAGGGGGGGCACTGTCCCGGGCTAACCTGAAGACCGTTTGAGGGCTTATCAATGCCAAGACGTCGTGTAGCAGCCAAGCGTGAGATTCTGGACGATCCAAAATACGGAAGCCAGATCCTCGCCAAGTTCATGAACCACGTGATGGAAAGCGGCAAAAAAGCCGTTGCCGAGCGTATCGTTTACGGTGCGCTGGACAAGGTCAAAGAACGCAAGAACAGCGATCCCCTGGAAATCTTCGAGAAAGCTCTCGACGCCATCGCTCCGCTGGTCGAAGTTAAGTCGCGCCGTGTTGGCGGTGCCACTTACCAGGTTCCTGTTGAAGTTCGTCCATCCCGTCGTAACGCCCTGGCAATGCGCTGGTTGGTAGACTACGCCCGCAAGCGTGGCGAGAAGTCCATGGCTCTGCGCCTGGCCGGCGAGCTGCTGGATGCTGCTGAAGGCAAAGGTGCTGCAGTCAAGAAGCGTGAAGACGTACACCGTATGGCCGAAGCCAACAAAGCGTTCTCGCACTACCGCTTCTAATTCAGGCATCACTATTTTTGCGAGGGCTCTATGGCTCGTACTACACCAATCAACCGCTACCGTAACATTGGTATTTGCGCGCACGTTGATGCGGGCAAAACTACCACTACCGAGCGGATCCTGTTCTACACAGGCCTGAGCCACAAGATGGGCGAGGTGCATGACGGCGCCGCGACCACCGACTGGATGGTGCAGGAGCAGGAGCGGGGTATTACCATTACCTCCGCTGCTGTCACCACCTTCTGGAAGGGCTCCAAAGGTCAGTATGACAACTATCGCGTAAACGTCATCGATACCCCCGGCCACGTTGACTTCACCATTGAAGTAGAACGTTCGCTGCGCGTACTCGACGGCGCGGTCGTTGTTTTCTGCGGCACCTCCGGTGTTGAGCCTCAGTCCGAAACCGTATGGCGTCAAGCCAACAAATACGGCGTTCCACGTGTTGTTTACGTGAACAAGATGGACCGTGCTGGCGCCAACTTCCTGCGCGTCGTAGGCCAGATCAAGAACCGTCTGGGTCACACCCCGGTTCCTGTTCAGCTGGCTATCGGTTCGGAAGATAACTTCCAGGGTCAGGTCGACCTGATCAAGATGAAGGCTATCTACTGGAACGACGACGACAAAGGCACTACCTACCGTGAGGAAGAGATTCCTGCGGACATGCTCGAGCTGGCCGAAGAATGGCGCGCGAACATGGTAGAAGCTGCTGCCGAAGCCAACGAAGAGCTGATGAACAAGTACCTTGAAGAAGGTGAGCTGTCGGTCGAAGAGATCAAAGCCGGTCTGCGTGCGCGCACCCTGGCCAGCGAGATCGTTCCGGCCGTCTGCGGTTCGTCGTTCAAGAACAAGGGTGTTCCCCTGGTTCTCGACGCCGTTATCGACTTCCTACCTGCTCCGACCGAGATTCCTGCGATCAAGGGTATTCACCCTGACCTGATCGAGAAGCCGAAGGACGAGCTGGTCGAGGCCGACTACGACGAGCGTCACGCCGACGACAACGAGCCGTTCTCGGCTCTGGCGTTCAAGATTGCTACCGACCCGTTCGTGGGTACCCTGACTTTCGTGCGCGTTTACTCGGGCATGCTGCAGTCTGGCGACTCCGTGATCAACTCGGTCAAGGGCAAGAAAGAGCGCGTTGGTCGTATGGTGCAGATGCACGCCAACCAGCGTGAAGAGATCAAAGAAGTACTGGCAGGCGACATCGCTGCTCTGATCGGCATGAAGGACGTCACCACTGGTGACACCCTGTGCAACGCCGACAAGCCGATCATCCTCGAGCGTATGGACTTCCCAGAGCCTGTGATCTCGGTTGCTGTTGAGCCGAAGACCAAGCAAGACCAGGAAAAGATGGGTATCGCACTGGGCAAGCTGGCTCAGGAAGACCCGTCGTTCCGCGTCAAGACCGACGAAGAAACCGGCCAGACCATCATCTCCGGTATGGGTGAGCTTCACCTGGACATCCTCGTTGACCGCATGAAGCGCGAGTTCAACGTCGAAGCCAACATCGGTAAGCCGCAGGTTTCGTACCGCGAGCAGATCACCAAGGACAACGTCGAGATCGAAGGTAAGTTCGTTCGTCAGTCCGGTGGTCGCGGTCAGTTCGGTCACTGCTGGATTCGCTTCTCGCAGCCAACAGTGGACGCACAAGGCAACATCACCGAAGGCCTGGAATTCACCAACGAGGTTGTAGGTGGTGTGGTTCCTAAGGAATACATCCCGGCGATCCAGAAGGGTATCGAAGAGCAGATGAAGAACGGCATCGTTGCCGGCTATCCGCTGATCGGCCTGAAGGCAACCGTGTTTGATGGTTCCTACCACGACGTCGACTCCAACGAGATGGCGTTCAAGGTGGCGGCCTCCATGGCGACCAAGCAACTGGCTGCCAAAGGCGGCGGTAAAGTGCTTGAGCCGATCATGAAGGTAGAAGTTGTGACCCCTGAGGACTACATGGGTGACGTGATGGGTGACCTGAACCGTCGTCGTGGTCTGATCCAGGGTATGGAAGATTCGGTGTCCGGCAAGGTTGTCCGTGCTGAAGTTCCGCTCGGAGAAATGTTCGGTTATGCGACCGACGTTCGTTCCATGTCTCAGGGTCGCGCGAGCTACTCCATGGAATTCTCCAAATACGCCGAAGCTCCGTCGAATATCGTCGAAGCACTCGTTAAAAAACAAGGCTAATCCAGCCCTTTAGGCAAGAGGTTCACTGTCGTGGCTAAAGAAAAATTTGATCGTTCCCTTCCGCACGTCAACGTTGGCACCATCGGTCACGTTGACCACGGTAAAACCACTCTGACCGCAGCTCTGACTCGCGTCTGCTCCGAAGTTTTCGGTTCGGCCGTTGTTGACTTCGACAAGATCGACAGCGCTCCAGAAGAGAAAGCTCGCGGTATCACCATCAACACCGCACACGTCGAGTACAACTCGAAGATTCGTCACTACGCTCACGTCGACTGCCCAGGTCACGCTGACTACGTGAAGAACATGATCACCGGTGCTGCCCAGATGGACGGCGCGATCCTGGTTTGCTCGGCCGCCGATGGTCCGATGCCGCAAACCCGTGAGCACATCCTGCTGTCCCGTCAGGTAGGCGTTCCGTACATCGTGGTCTTCCTGAACAAGGCTGACCTGGTAGACGACGCTGAGCTGCTGGAACTGGTCGAGATGGAAGTTCGCGACCTGCTGTCCACCTACGACTTCCCAGGCGACGACACTCCGATCATCATCGGTTCGGCTCGTATGGCGCTGGAAGGCAAAGACGACAACGAAATGGGCACCACCGCTGTCAAGAAGCTGGTTGAGACTCTGGATGCCTACATCCCAGAGCCTGAGCGCGCTATCGACAAGCCGTTCCTGATGCCAATCGAAGACGTATTCTCGATCTCGGGTCGTGGTACCGTTGTTACCGGTCGTATCGAGCGTGGTATCGTCCGCGTTCAAGACGCCCTGGAAATCGTTGGTCTGCGTGACACC
>NZ_JANAVH010000025.1:0-3006 GCF_024213215.1 Pseudomonas sp. SBB6
TTCTCTTCTGGAGCGCTGTCGATCTTGTCGAAGTCAACAACGGCCGAACCGAAAACTTCGGAGCAGACGCGAGTCAGCGCTGCGGTCAGCGTGGTCTTGCCATGGTCAACGTGACCAATGGTGCCGACGTTCACGTGCGGCAGACTACGATCGAACTTTTCCTTAGCCATCGAGACAATCCTCAGCAAGAAGAAATAAGCAAGTCAATATGACCATTAAAACAAAGGCAGATATTTTCATATCTGCCTTGGTTATATGGAGCTCTTGAGCGGATTTGAACCGCTGACCTCACCCTTACCAAGGGTGTGCTCTACCAACTGAGCTACAAGAGCGCAACACTGTGCAACAACAGCAAACCTGGAGCGGGTAGCGGGAATCGAACCCGCATCATCAGCTTGGAAGGCTGAGGTTCTACCACTAAACTATACCCGCGGAGCTTGCGGCTCTCGCTAAAACTGGTGGAGGGAGAAGGATTCGAACCTTCGAAGCTCTCGCAACGGATTTACAGTCCGTCCCCTTTGACCGCTCGGGAATCCCTCCAGATTTGGCCGGCATTCTATTTAGATACCGATCCAGTGTCAAGCGCTTTTTCAAATTTTTTCAATCAAATCTGAAGCTTAGCTGCTTTGACACCGCTTCCAGCTCTACCACCTGAGTGGTGTTCCCTGTGAAGCGGGCGCCATTCTATCAAGCTATTCGCCAGTTGCAATACCCTCGCACAACATTATTTTATGTTTTAAGTCTTTGAAATCATGGGAAAGTGTCCCAAGCACGGTTTGGTCCAGCAAACGCTGGCTCTGGGGCGCGATCTGCAGCCACAAACCAGTGCTATCACCCAGGCGGCCGGTCACCGGAACAGCAGCAATATCCAGGGTCAGCAAGCGCTGACGCAGTGCTTTTATCTGATCCTGGCCCGCCAGGCCGCCTACGTAGAGGCATTCCTGGCCACGCTCGGGCGCCGTTTTACCCTTGCTCGACTCGCTCAGCAGACGAATATCCTGCTGATTTCCCTTATACAGCGACAACGGCGCCACTTCCTTGGCCTTCAACGGCGCTTCCTGCTGGTGCCAGACGTAATAAAAGACATTGAGCACCACCAACAACAGAAACAACCAACGCATAGGCACCTCAATCCAGGGGACAAGCCATGGCCAGACCAACGAACACCAGGTCCGGCACCACCCGGGCCTGTGGCGCGGCCTCCTGCACCAGGAGCGCATCGCCCCCGGTTAGCAGCACGGTGAAATCATCACCCCACAGTCCCTGAGCGTATTCGAGCTGCGAGCGAACAAAGCCCTGCAGCATATGCACGCAACCACGCTCCACCGCCTCGACAGTAGAACGCCCAGGCGCCAGGCTCGACAATGCCCGTTCAGCCGAAGCATCGTCATAGCGGATGCGCCGGGTGTGGGTACGCAGCTGACTGCGCATCAACGGCATGCCCGGGCAAATGAAGCCACCCAGATGCTCGCCGTCGGCAGATACGAAGTCGGCCTTGGCCGCCGTACCAAAATCCATGACCAGGCAAGCGCCGCCCGCCAAGTGATACCCTCCCAGGAGCGCAAGCCAACGATCCAGGCCAAGGCGCTGGTAGTCTTCATAGCCATTACGCACGCCACAGACCTCTTTGGCCGGCTGCGCCACCACAACACTCAGGCCAAAGTGCTGAGCGAGCAGCGCCGAAAGACCGGCAGTCTCCTCTTCACTTCTGACACTGACCAGGCGGCAACGCTTGGGCGCCTCAGGGAGCGCCATGACAGCCGCTACCAGGGCCTGATCGGAGTCCACTATGCCGCCGGCAGCCACAGCACCCTGCGCACCATGGATGACCCGCCACTTGATAAAGCTGTTGCCGCAATCGAGCTCAAGAATCATCACGCAACCTCAAACTGAGCTCACCACCGCTAAAGCTCTTTTCAACACCATCAACCTCGAGGCGCAGCGCCCCTTGCCGGTCAATGCCTAGAACCATTCCGTCAATCCGGTTGACCCCGGCAATCAAGGACACCGCAGCCCCCTGCCACAGATGGGATTGCTCCCATTCGGCCTGGAACGCGGCGAAACCGGATTGCCGATGGCGCTGCAGATCCTGCTGCAGGTTCTGACTGAGCACAGCCACCAGTTTATTACGATCGACTGCCACCCCTGTCTCACGACGCACAGACGTCCACAGCTGATCGATCTGCTCGTTGACCTGCATATTGACGTTGATACCGATCCCCAGCACGACGTGACAGACATCCGCGGGATCACCGACCAGTTCCAGGAGGATGCCGGCGATTTTCTGATTGTTTACCAGAACATCGTTTGGCCATTTAAGCCCGGCTCCGGCCACGCCAAAGGTCTGTAGCGTACGCATTACCGCCAGGCCCACCACAAGGCTCAAGCCTTCCAGTTGACGCATGCCACCTTCTATACGCAGCACCAGGCTGTAGTAGAGGTTTTCCGCGAACGGGCTGACCCACTGACGACCACGTCGACCGCGCCCCGCCGCCTGACGCTCAGCCAGGACCAGAAAGGGTGCGGCCTGGCCCTCACCAATAGAGCGCAGGGCCTGGGCATTGGTCGAGTCGATGGATTCAAATATCAATACCGGCCAGTGCTCGCCCTGGGAAAGCTCGGCAATCGCCGACTCCTCCAGCAACGACAAAGGCGTGGCCAACTGATAACCACGGCCACGGACCTTATGAATGGGCAGGTTCAGCTCAGCCTCAAGAAGCTGCAATTGCTTCCAGACAGCGGCGCGACTGACGCCCAAGGCTGCGCCCAGGTCTTGCCCGGAATGGAACCGGCCATCCTTGAGGAGCTTCAACAACTTCAGCATGCCAATCTCGACTCACAATGAGGAGGGCATGATAGCCATGCAGGTGGGGATTGCATAGAAAACTGAGTTGCGGGAGCGGCAGTAGGAGCGCACAGAGGAAAATGTCAGAAAGACAAAACCCCTACCTGCGTACGCAGATAGGGGTTTCGGAATTTAATCTTGACGATGACCTACTCTCACAT
>NZ_JANAVH010000026.1:0-2457 GCF_024213215.1 Pseudomonas sp. SBB6
GCGTTTAGTCGCTGGGTATAGACCCGAAACCGGGCGATCTATCCATGGGCAGGTTGAAGGTTAGGTAACACTGACTGGAGGACCGAACCGACTACCGTTGAAAAGTTAGCGGATGACCTGTGGATCGGAGTGAAAGGCTAATCAAGCTCGGAGATAGCTGGTTCTCCTCGAAAGCTATTTAGGTAGCGCCTCATGTATCACTGTAGGGGGTAGAGCACTGTTTCGGCTAGGGGGTCATCCCGACTTACCAAACCGATGCAAACTCCGAATACCTACAAGTGCCGAGCATGGGAGACACACGGCGGGTGCTAACGTCCGTCGTGAAAAGGGAAACAACCCAGACCGTCAGCTAAGGTCCCAAAGTTATGGTTAAGTGGGAAACGATGTGGGAAGGCTTAGACAGCTAGGAGGTTGGCTTAGAAGCAGCCACCCTTTAAAGAAAGCGTAATAGCTCACTAGTCGAGTCGGCCTGCGCGGAAGATGTAACGGGGCTCAAACCATACACCGAAGCTACGGGTGTCACTTAGGTGACGCGGTAGAGGAGCGTTCTGTAAGCCTGTGAAGGTGAGTTGAGAAGCTTGCTGGAGGTATCAGAAGTGCGAATGCTGACATGAGTAACGACAATGGGAGTGAAAAACTCCCACGCCGAAAGACCAAGGTTTCCTGCGCAACGTTAATCGACGCAGGGTTAGTCGGTCCCTAAGGCGAGGCTGAAAAGCGTAGTCGATGGAAAACAGGTTAATATTCCTGTACTTCTAGTTATTGCGATGGAGGGACGGAGAAGGCTAGGCCAGCTTGGCGTTGGTTGTCCAAGTTTAAGGTGGTAGGCTGAGATCTTAGGTAAATCCGGGATCTTAAGGCCGAGAGCTGATGACGAGTTGCCTTTAGGCGACGAAGTGGTTGATGCCATGCTTCCAAGAAAAGCTTCTAAGCTTCAGATAACTAGGAACCGTACCCCAAACCGACACAGGTGGTTGGGTAGAGAATACCAAGGCGCTTGAGAGAACTCGGGTGAAGGAACTAGGCAAAATGGCACCGTAACTTCGGGAGAAGGTGCGCCGGTGAGGGTGAAGGACTTGCTCCGTAAGCCCATGCCGGTCGAAGATACCAGGCCGCTGCGACTGTTTATTAAAAACACAGCACTCTGCAAACACGAAAGTGGACGTATAGGGTGTGACGCCTGCCCGGTGCCGGAAGGTTAATTGATGGGGTTAGCTAACGCGAAGCTCTTGATCGAAGCCCCGGTAAACGGCGGCCGTAACTATAACGGTCCTAAGGTAGCGAAATTCCTTGTCGGGTAAGTTCCGACCTGCACGAATGGCGTAACGATGGCGGCGCTGTCTCCACCCGAGACTCAGTGAAATTGAAATCGCTGTGAAGATGCAGTGTATCCGCGGCTAGACGGAAAGACCCCGTGAACCTTTACTATAGCTTTGCACTGGACTTTGAATTTGCTTGTGTAGGATAGGTGGGAGGCTTTGAAGCGTGGACGCCAGTTCGCGTGGAGCCATCCTTGAAATACCACCCTGGCAACTTTGAGGTTCTAACTCAGGTCCGTTATCCGGATCGAGGACAGTGTATGGTGGGTAGTTTGACTGGGGCGGTCTCCTCCTAAAGAGTAACGGAGGAGTACGAAGGTGCGCTCAGACCGGTCGGAAATCGGTCGTAGAGTATAAAGGCAAAAGCGCGCTTGACTGCGAGACAGACACGTCGAGCAGGTACGAAAGTAGGTCTTAGTGATCCGGTGGTTCTGTATGGAAGGGCCATCGCTCAACGGATAAAAGGTACTCCGGGGATAACAGGCTGATACCGCCCAAGAGTTCATATCGACGGCGGTGTTTGGCACCTCGATGTCGGCTCATCACATCCTGGGGCTGAAGCCGGTCCCAAGGGTATGGCTGTTCGCCATTTAAAGTGGTACGCGAGCTGGGTTTAGAACGTCGTGAGACAGTTCGGTCCCTATCTGCCGTGGACGTTTGAGATTTGAGAGGGGCTGCTCCTAGTACGAGAGGACCGGAGTGGACGAACCTCTGGTGTTCCGGTTGTCACGCCAGTGGCATTGCCGGGTAGCTATGTTCGGAAGAGATAACCGCTGAAAGCATCTAAGCGGGAAACTTGCCTCAAGATGAGATCTCACTGGAGCCTTGAGCTCCCTGAAGGGCCGTCGAAGACTACGACGTTGATAGGTTGGGTGTGTAAGCGCTGTGAGGCGTTGAGCTAACCAATACTAATTGCCCGTGAGGCTTGACCATATAACACCCAAGCAATTTGCGTCGAACGACCAGATTGCGGTGTTGTGAAGACTGCACAGCCGAGAATTTGTAACTCACAAAACATCACATACCCGATTCGCTGGAGTGTCTGACAAGACCTTCTGGCAACAGAATTTCTTGACGACCATAGAGCATTGGAACCACCTGATCCCATCCCGAACTCAGCAGTGAAACGATGCATCGC
>NZ_JANAVH010000028.1:0-835 GCF_024213215.1 Pseudomonas sp. SBB6
GGGGCCATAGCTCAGCTGGGAGAGCGCCTGCCTTGCACGCAGGAGGTCAGCGGTTCGATCCCGCTTGGCTCCACCACCCCTTGCTACCGTGTCAAAGCTTAGAAATGAATATTCGGATCGAATATTGATTTCTGAACTTTTTCAGAATCGTTCTTTAAAAATTTGGGTATGTGATAGAAAGATAGACTGGACAGCACTTTCACTGGTGTGTGTTCAGGCTAAGGTAAAATTTGTGAGTGATTACAAATTTTCGGCGAATGTTGTCTTCACAGTATAACCAGATTGCTTGGGGTTATATGGTCAAGTGAAGAAGCGCATACGGTGGATGCCTTGGCAGTCAGAGGCGATGAAAGACGTGGTAGCCTGCGATAAGCTTCGGGGAGTCGGCAAACAGACTTTGATCCGGAGATCTCTGAATGGGGGAACCCACTCAGCATAAGCTGAGTATCTTGTACTGAATACATAGGTGCAAGAGGCGAACCAGGGGAACTGAAACATCTAAGTACCCTGAGGAAAAGAAATCAACCGAGATTCCCTTAGTAGTGGCGAGCGAACGGGGACTAGCCCTTAAGTGGCTTTGAGATTAGCGGAACGCTCTGGAAAGTGCGGCCATAGTGGGTGATAGCCCTGTACGCGAAAATCTCTTAGTCATGAAATCGAGTAGGACGGAGCACGAGAAACTTTGTCTGAATATGGGGGGACCATCCTCCAAGGCTAAATACTACTGACTGACCGATAGTGAACCAGTACCGTGAGGGAAAGGCGAAAAGAACCCCGGAGAGGGGAGTGAAATAGATCCTGAAACCGTATGCGTACAAGCAGTGGGAGCCTACTT
>NZ_JANAVH010000029.1:0-822 GCF_024213215.1 Pseudomonas sp. SBB6
TTACGACCGCTGCGCGCTCGATCGCTGGCAAGGCCAGCTCCCACAGGTCTGGCGTACACCGAACCATTGTGGGAGCCGGCGTTGCCGGCGATGAGGCCAGTGCAGTCAGCACATCAGGCGCTGACTGGATTACGACCGCTGCGCGCTCGATCGCTGGCAAGGCCAGCTCCCACAGGTCCAGTGAATGCAGATCCATTGTGGGAGCCGGCGTTGCCGGCGATTAGGCCAGTGCAGCCAGCACATCAGGCGCTGACTGGATTACGACCGCTGCGCGCTCGATCGCTGGCAAGCCAGCTCCCACAGGTCTGGCGTACACCGAACCATTGTGGGAGCCGGCGTTGCCGGCGATGAGGCCAGTGCAGTCAGCACATCAGGCGCTGACTGGATTACGACCGCTGCGCGCTCGATCGCTGGCAAGGCCAGCTCCCACAGGTCCAGTGAATGCAGATCCATTGTGGGAGCCGGCGTTGCCGGCGATTAGGCCAGTGCAGTCAGCACATCAGGCGCTGACTGGATTACGACCGCTGCGCGCTCGATCGCTGGCAAGGCCAGCTCCCACAGGTCTGGCGTACACCGAACCATTGTGGGAGCCGGCGTTGCCGGCGATGAGGCCAGTGCAGTCAGCACATCAGGCGCTGACTGGATTACGACCGCTGCGCGCTCGATCGCTGGCAAGGCCAGCTCCCACAGGTCTGGCGTACACCGAACCATTGTGGGAGCCGGCGTTGCCGGCGATGAGGCCAGTGCAGTCAGCACATCAGGCGCTGACTGGATTACGACCGCTGCGCGCTCGATCGCTGGCAAGGCCAGCTCCCACAGGTC
>NZ_JANAVH010000002.1:0-113640 GCF_024213215.1 Pseudomonas sp. SBB6
CTCAATGGCCTGAGCCCTGTCGACTACAGGGCTCAGGCTGCTGGTTAATACTGTCCAACTTTAGGGGGGCAGTCCAGGGAAAGCATCAACCCTGAGAACGCGAAGCGGTCGTCGGCCTAGCTCCTGCGTCAACGGCACCGGCAGTTGGCTGAGCGGGCCGCCGTGGCGGGTCCAAGGTTAACGTCAACATTAAGATCAGGCCTGCTCCGCTCGCCCCTGTTCCAGCAACCGCTCCATCAGCATCCGTGCATTTTCGGTGCAGGCGCGGTCTTCGGGGCGGTTTTCGATGCTGTCGATGGCTACCAGCAATTGCGCGCGATTCTGCGCCAGTTGCTGTTGCAGCACTTCAATCTCGGCGACCTTGCGTTTGAGCCCGGCCAGCAGCGCGTCATGCTGCCAGCCGTCGGCGTTGGCCGGCAGCAGTTGGCGGATCTCCTCCAGGCTGAAGCCGGCACCCTGGGCGCTGGTGATGATTTGCAGGGTCCACAGCGCTTGCGGGGCGTAGTCGCGGTAGCCGTTGGCCTTGCGCGCCACCGATCTGATCAGGCCGCTGGCTTCGTAAAAGCGAATTCGCGAGGCACTCAGGCCGCTGCGTTTCGCCAGTTCTCCTATTCTCATAGCTCGCCTTCAACAGGGCATTGACCTTAAACCTCACTTTAACCCTAGGACGCAGCAAACACATCACAGAGGAGCAACGAACATGGCATTCGTCACCACCAAAGACGGCGTTGAAATCTTCTACAAGGACTGGGGCCCGCGCGATGCCCAGGTGATTCTCTTCCACCACGGCTGGCCGCTCAGCGGCGACGACTGGGATGCGCAGATGCTGTTCTTCCTGGCCCAGGGTTATCGGGTGATCGCCCACGACCGCCGCGGCCACGGGCGCTCCAGCCAGGTCTGGGATGGCCACGACATGGACCATTACGCCGATGACGTGGCAGCAGTGGTCGACCACCTGGGCGTACGCGGCGCGGTGCATGTCGGGCACTCCACCGGTGGCGGCGAGGTAGTCCATTACCTGGCCCGCCACGGCCAGGACCGCGCCAGCAAGGCGGCGATCCTCGCGGCGGTGCCGCCGCTGATGGTGCAAACCGCCAGTAACCCCGGCGGCCTGCCCAAGTCGGTGTTCGACGACCTGCAGGCGCAGCTGGCGGCCAACCGCGCGCAGTTCTACCACGACATTCCCGCCGGGCCGTTCTACGGCTACAACCGCCCCGGCGCGACGCCGTCGCAAGGGGTGATCCTCAACTGGTGGCGCCAGGGCATGATGGGCAGCGCCAAGGCCCACTACGACGGCATCGTCGCCTTCTCGCAGACCGACTTCACCGAGGACCTGAAGCGCCTCACCCTGCCGGTACTGGTGATGCACGGTGACGACGACCAGATCGTGCCGTACGAAAATTCAGGCCTGCTGTCGGCCAGGCTGCTGAGCAACAGCACCCTGAAAACCTACAAAGGCTACCCCCATGGCATGCCCACCACCCATGCCGACATCATCAACGCCGACCTGCTGGCCTTCATACGCAGCTGATGCGATGGTGCCAGGGCCCTGCCCTGGCACTTCGCCCACCCCTCTGAAAAAGCTTGTTGACATTAAAGTTAACTTTAACGTTATGGTTCGGACACGATCAACCGAGGTGTTGCCATGAACGTGTTCGACAAGCTGACATTGCCCAACGCAAGCGAAATCCCCAACCGCCTGGCCAAGGCCGCGATGGAAGAGAACATGGCCGACGCCGACCAGGCACCGTCCGCAGAGTTGCTGCGCTTGTACCAGGCCTGGGCCGAAGGTGGCGCCGGCCTGTTGATCAGCGGCAATGTGATGGTCGACAGCCGCGCCATGACCGGCCCGGGCGGCGTGGTGCTGGAGGATGACCGGCAGTTGGCCAAGTTCAAGCGCTGGGCCAGTGTCGGCCGTGCCCAGGGTGCGCAGTTCTGGCTGCAGATCAACCACCCCGGGCGGCAGATGCCGGCCAACCTCGGTCAGCCCACCTGGGCGCCGTCGGCGGTGGCGCTGGAGATGGGCAAACTGTCGAAGCACTTCAACCCACCCCAGGCGATGACCGAGACGGTGATCCACGCTGTCATCCAACGCTTTGCCCGTACCGCGCGACTGGCCGAACAGGCCGGTTTCACCGGGGTCGAGATTCATGCCGCGCATGGCTACCTGCTGAGCCAGTTCCTCTCGCCGCTGAGCAACAAGCGCAACGATGCCTGGGGCGGCTCGCTTGAGAACCGTGCACGGTTGTTGCTGGAAATCGTCAAGGCAGTGCGCGCGGTGGTAGCGCCGCAGTTTGCCGTGGCGGTCAAGCTCAACTCCGCCGACTTTCAGCGCGGCGGCTTCAGTGCCGATGATGCCCGTCAGGTGGTGCAACTGCTCAACGGCCTGGGCGTCGACCTGGTGGAATTGTCCGGTGGCAGCTACGAAGCCCCGGCCATGCAGGGTGATGCTCGTGACGGGCGGACCCTGGCCCGGGAAGCCTACTTCCTGGAGTTCGCCCGCGAGGTGCAGAAGGTGGCGAGCATGCCGCTGATGGTCACTGGCGGCATCCGCCGCCTGCCGGTGGCCCAGCAGGTGGTCGACAGTGGCGTGGCCATGGTCGGCATCGGCACGGCGCTAGCCATCGACCCCAACCTGCCCCGCGCCTGGCAGCAAGGCAAAGGCACGGCGCCGGCGCTGGCGCCGATCACCTGGAAGAACAAGCCGCTGGCATCGCTGGCCAACATGGCCCTGGTCAAGTTCCAGCTGCGCCAACTCAGCCAGGGCAAGGCGCCCCGCCCGCAGGTGTCGCCGCTGTGGGCGCTGATCGGCCAGCAACTGGGCAATACACTGCGCGCCCGCCAGTACCGGCAGTGGATCGCCCAGCGCGTGCGTTGAGCCACTTCACCCGCGATGAGGCCAGCACAGCTCTATCAGGGTCCATCAGCTCTGGCAGAAGCGGATCCGGTTGCCAAACGGGTCATAGACTTCCAGCACCTTGCCCCAGCCCTGCTCGACAATATCCGGCCGGCCATAGCCGTAACGCTTGGCCTGCAGCTCGTCGCGCAGTGGCTCGATATTGTGCATGGGCACGAAGATCGTCGCGCCCGGGCTGGCATCGCCGTGATGCTCGGACAGGTGCAACTGCAGGCCATCGCGGCTGATGCCCAGGTACAGCGGCAGGTCAGCCTCGAAACGGTGCTCGAACTCGACGCTGAAACCCAGGAACCCCAAATAGAACTCGCGGGCCTTGGTTTCATCGAAACTGCGCAGAATGGGGATGGGCTTGTCGAAGCGGATCGCCGCTGCCGGGCTGTCCGGAGGCAACAACGCAGCGGCGGTGTTCCAGTCTTTATAACCCAGCTGCTGCGCCACCAGCTCCAGCGCGCCTGAATGGGAAAGCTGCGGGCTCTGGGCTTGCAGCGACACGCGCAGACGCTTGGCCATCTGTTTGGCCTGTTCGAGTGAAATCATCGTTCCTCCTGGAGTCGAGGCCACAGGGTGCTCGCGTTGCCAAACTTCGACTGCAAGAAAAGCGACAGGGTTCGGGAGTTGTTCACATGCTTTCACCATGCCCTGAGGGCGCGAGCGGCAGGCAGCATTGGCCTGGGGGCGATAGTACACAGATGATCAGCGCACTGTCGATTTTGCCGCGCCTGGTTCGACTATGGTCAGGCATGCCCTGGTCGGGGAGCTGGCGCAGGCGATCCGTACCCTCAAGCAACAGGCGGGCGACACCTTGTTGACCCAGGGCAGCGGCGAGCTGGTGCGCCAATTGCTGGCGGCAGGGTTGGTGGATGAACTGCGGCTGTTGATCCACCCGATCATCCTCGGGCGTGGCAAGCGCTGGTTCGACGACCAGGCACACGCGTCGGCATTTACCCTGGCGCAATCGAGCAGCACGCCAAGCGGAGTGCTGGTTGCACGTTATGTGCTTAACGCAGAGGTACGCACCGGCTCGTTTGCCTAGACTGAGCAGGTACCGTCGACTGGAGAGCGCAATGCCCGCCCCTGAAACCGAGCTCTTGCAAAGCTGGCGACACAACGCCCGGGCCTGGATCGAAGCCATCCGCAGCGGCGCCATCGAAAGCCGCCTGATGGTTACCGATCAGGCCATTCTGCTGGCCGTGCTCGGCCGCCAGCCCGAACGCGTGCTGGACCTCGGCTGTGGTGAAGGCTGGTTGTTGCGGGCGCTGGCCAAGCGCGGCATCGATGCCGTGGGCGTCGATGGCGACCCGACCCTGGTGGAAGCGGCGCGGGCAGCAGGCGCTGCTCAGGTACACCTGGCCAGCTACCAGGCACTGGCACAAGCGCAGGTAGATATTGGCCGCGACTACAACCTGATCTGCGCCAACTTCGCCCTGCTGCACCAGGACATCATCCCCCTGCTCGGCGCCATGAACGCCCTGCTCGCCCCTGGCGGCGCCCTGGTGATCCAGACCCTGCACCCGTGGACGGCCGCTGCAGGCGACTATCAGGACGGTTGGCGGCAAGAGACCTTTGCCGGTTTTCAGGGCCAATGGCAACCCATGCCCTGGTACTTGCGCACCTTGTCCAGCTGGATCAATGCCCTGGACATGGCGGGGTTCAGGCTGATCGCCCTGCAGGAGCCGCAGCATCCGCAAAACCCGCTGCCGCAATCCTTGTTGCTGGTGGCCGAGTCGAGAGGATGAGTTCGGTCACCTCCCATTCCATCCACGTAAAAGGAAGCACGCGTCATGAGCGAAGAGACAAAAGTAAAAGGGCCAGCTTCGTACTTCCCCTCCATCGAGAAAAAGTACGGCCAGCCCATCAGCCACTGGCTGAACCAACTTGGCACGGTCAACGACAAGAAGCACATGGAGATGGTCAACTGGCTCAAAGCCGAACATGGTATGGGCCATGGCCATGCCAATGCGCTGGTGGCGTATTTTTTCGCGAGCGCTAAAAACACCTGACGACACAGACCCGATACCACAAGGCACAGGCATCACCGCCGAGCGGGTCGATCACCCGCGACTCAAGCGGCGTCCGACCCTGGCGCAGTTCTGCGCGCTGGAGCACGTGATCGTCTCACCCGATGGCGGCGGCTTTTTCGCGCCGACCGATGCGGCCCTGGCCGAACAGGGCCTGAACCGCCAGGTGGGGCCGGTGGGCAGGTGAACCGCACAGCCGTAACCGTGCTTGACGTAACCAACGCCGCCATCAAGCTCGCCGCGATGGGGGGATGTCCATCGTCACCCACGCCATAGCGCTCGAGGGTCTCGGGATACCTGAGCGTTGCATGAGTTCGGCAGCGGCGCTGACACTTGCCTGGTAATCGCGGATCAGTCTGGCGAGGAGATTGTTCATGCAGGCTCGCGTTGACAGGGCTGGTCCTCGTCGCACCAGCCAAGCGCTTTGTAGGAGGTTTTATCCTGCTCGGGATAGTCGCTTCGGTACTCTCCCCAGTCCATGTAGGCATAGTATTGGCTCATTGCATCGAAATAACTGTCAGCTTCGACTTCCCACACAAGCCTTGAGCCGGCGCCCATGAGCGCCCGCGCGTTGTCACCGCGGGGCCCAGCCAGGCAGAAGGTTTGACAGTCATCCGGTTCCACCCAGAGTTCATGTTTCATGTACAACGCTCGCGATTGAGTCCGCGCTATCGTGCACGAAATCATCGGTGAATGACCATTCCAAATCCTGTGGGAGCAGCTGGCCAGCGATCGAGCGCGAAGCGGTCGCAACCCAGCCGGTACCTACCGTGATTCGTGCAAAGCCCGGCAACACTGCTATTCCTGTACCCAGGTCCGCGTTTGCAAGGAACAACCGTCCAATGCTGGTCATCGAACACCTGCACAAGTCCTTCAGTACCGCCCAAGGCCCGCTACCGGTGCTGCAAGGCGTCGACTTGCACCTGGCCCAAGGCAGCAGCCTGGCGTTGATGGGCGAGTCCGGCAGCGGCAAGAGCACCCTGCTGCACCTGGTCGCCGGCCTCGATCGCGCCGACAGCGGGCGCATCCTGATCGACGGCCAGCCCCTGGACGGACGTTCAGAAGCCGCCCTGGCACGCTGGCGGCGGGAAGGCATCGGCCTGGTGTTCCAACAGTACAACCTGATCAGCAGCCTCGATGTGGCGGCCAATCTTGCCTTTCAGGCCCGGCTGGCGGCGCGCTGTGAGCAGCACTGGCTGGACTACCTGACAACCCGCCTTGGCCTCGCCAGCCTGCTGCAGCGCTACCCGGAGCAACTGTCCGGCGGCCAGCAGCAGCGGGTTGCCATTGGCCGGGCACTGGCCGCCCGTCCGCCACTGGTGCTGGCCGATGAGCCCACCGGCAGCCTCGACGAAGCCAGCAGCGATGAGGTACTGACGCTGATGCTGCAACTGGTCGGCGAGGCCGGCAGCAGCCTGCTGATGGTCACCCACAGCCCGCGCCAGGCTGCGCGCCTGGAGCAGCGCTGCGTCCTGCATGCCGGGCGTATACAGCGCGAGGCGCTGTGATGAGCCCGCTGCTGATTACCCTGCAGGCACTGCTGAGCCATTGGCGGCGCCATCGCTTGCAGTTTTTCAGCATCTTTACCGGCCTGTGGCTGGCCACCGCACTGTGGACCGGGGTGCAGGCGCTCAACAGTCAGGCCCGGGCCGACTACGCCCGCGCCAGTGCGGTGCTGACCGGCCCTGCGCAAGCGCAGCTGGAGGCCCGTAGCGGTGAGCGCTTCGATCAATCGCTGTATCTGCAACTGCGCAAGCTCGGCTGGCAGCTGTCGCCGGTGCTGGAGGGTCGCCTGCGCTTTGCCGGCGAGCAGCCGCTGACGGTGCGCCTGATCGGCATCGAGCCGCTGAGCCTGCCAGCGGCAATGACCGTTGCCGGCACCTCGCTGCAAGGGTTCGACTTGCAGGCATTCACCGGCATACCGGGGCAAGCCTGGGTGGGCCCCGATACGTTGCGACAACTGGGTGTGGATGCCACTGGGCGAGCTACCAGCAGTGACGGTCAGGTGTTGCCGCCCCTGGTGGTGCAGCCGCAGTTGGCACCGGGCGTGATCGTGGTGGATATCGGCCATGCACAAGCGTTGTTGCACGCACCCGGGCAATTGTCGCGATTGCTGGTGGGCGATGAGGCCAGGCCCTTGCCGGCAGAGCTCGCCGAGCGCCTGACCCTGCACGCGCCCAGCGACGACGGCGACCTGCAGCGTCTGACCGACAGCTTTCACCTCAACCTCACCGCCCTCGGCCTGCTGGCCTTCGTCGTCGGGCTGTTCATCGCCCATGCCGCCATCGGCTTGGCCCTGGAACAGCGCCGCGGCCTGATTCGCAACCTGCGCGCCTGCGGCATCAGCTTGAACACCCTGTTGATCGCCCTGGTACTGGAGCTGGGTGTTTTCGCCGTACTCGGCGGCCTGGCCGGAGTCGCCAGCGGTTATGGCCTGGCCGCCCTGTTGCTACCTGATGTCGCCGCCAGCTTGCGCGGCCTGTACGGCGCCCAGGTGGCCGGGCAACTGAACCTGCCGGCCTGGTGGTGGCTGGCGGGGGTCGTGGTGAGTGTCTTCGGTGCCTTGCTCGCGGGAGTGAGCAGCGTGCTGCGTGCTGCCCGTTTACCGTTGCTGGCCCTGGCGCAGCCGCAAGCCTGGCGCCTGGCCCAAGGGCCCTGGTTGCGCCGCCAGGCGCTGGCGGCCGGGCTGTTGCTGGCGGTTGCGTTGGGCTGCTGGCAATGGGGCAACAGCTTGGCCAGTGCCTTGCTCCTGCTCGCCACATTGCTACTGGCGGCAGCGTTGCTGTTGCCCGCCCTGCTCGATGGCGCGCTGGCCTGGCTGGCACGCCTGTGTCGTGGGCCGTTGGCGCAGTGGTTTGTCGCCGACAGCCGCCAGCAGCTCCCTGCCCTGAGCCTGGCGCTGATGGCGCTACTGTTGGCGTTGGCCGCCAGTGTCGGTGTGGGCAGCATGACCGAGGGCTTTCGCAAGACCTTCAGCGCTTGGCTCGACCAGCGCCTCTCTGCCGATCTTTACCTCACCCCCCAGGACACGACACAGGCCCTGCAGATCGCTGAGTGGCTAAGCCGGCAACCGGCAGTCACCGTGCTGCTGCCCAGCTGGCGTGCAGAAATACGCTTGCAGCAGTGGCCGGTACAAGTCCAGGGCATCATCGATCACCCCGCCTACCCTGCGCGCTGGCCATTGCTGGAACAACGCCCGCAGGCCTGGGCGCAATTGGCCAGCGGTCGGGCGGTGATGCTCAGTGAACAACTGGCCCGGCGCCTGGGCGTGCAGGTGGGCGACCCCCTGCAGCTACCGAGCCAGGCCATGACCGTGGTCGGCATCTATGCCGACTATGGCAACCCCAAGGGGCATCTGCTGGTCAATGCCGACTGGCTGCGCGGGCACCTGCCAGAGGCAAAGCTGAGCACTATCAGCCTGAACCTGGTGCCTGAAGGTATTGCGCCGCTCAAAGCCGACCTGCAACAACGCTTCGCCCTGGACGACAGCCGCGTGGTCGAGCAAGCCAGCTTGAAACGCTGGTCTACCGAGATCTTCAGCCGCACCTTCGCCGCCACCACGGCGCTCAACAGCCTGACCCTGGGGGTGGCGGGCATCGCCCTGTTCATCAGCCTGCTGACCCTGAGCCAGAGCCGCCTGGGCCAGTTGGCCCCCCTCTGGGCCCTGGGCGTGCGGCGCACCCACCTGGTGTGGTTGTCACTGGGGCAAACCCTGATGCTGAGCAGCCTGACCGTGCTCCTGGCCATCCCCTTGGGGCTGTTGCTGGCCTGGTGCCTGGTGGCGGTGGTCAATGTCCAGGCCTTCGGCTGGCGCCTGCCCCTGCATGTATTTGCCACGCAACTGCTGCAACTGGCGCTGCTCGGCCTGTTGACCAGCCTGCTGGCCAGCGCCTGGCCGTTGTGGCAACTGGCGCGGCGCCAGCCGAGCGCGCTGTTGAGGCAATTTGCCGATGAAGCGTAACCGCTGCCTGTTGATCGGCCTGTTGCTGCTGGGCGGTTGCGACCAGCCTGCGCCAACGCCCAAAGGCTTTGCCGGATTGGGCCAGGACGCCGCGGCCTTCAGCCAGGTGACGCGCGCCCATTCGCTGGTGTTCCCCCTCGACCACGCGGCCCACAATGGCTTTCGCATCGAGTGGTGGTACGTCACCGCCAACCTCAAGGACAACCAGGGACGTGACTGGGGCGCGCAGTGGACGCTGTTCCGCTCGGCCCTGCGCCCCGGCCCGGAAACAACCGGCTGGAACAGCCCCAACCTGTGGATGGGCCATGCCGCACTCACCGGCCCTGGCGGCCATCAGTCCAGCGAAACCCTGGCGCGCGGTGGCATTGGCCAGGCGGGCGTCGAAGCCACGCCGTTTCGGGCCTGGATCAACGATTGGTCATTGCAGGGCAGCAACGACCTCGCACGCCTGCAAATGACCGCCAACGGCAAGGGCTTCAACTACACCCTGAACCTGGTCAGCACCGGCCCGCTGGTGCTGCATGGCACCCAGGGCTACAGCGAAAAATCCGGCAAGGGCCAGGCGTCGTACTATTACAGCCAGCCGTTCTACCGGGTCAGCGGCGAGGTCGAACGCGACGGCCAACGCCTTGCGGTGACCGGCAGTGCCTGGCTCGACCGCGAATGGAGCAGCCAGCCCCTAGCCGCCGGGCAGTCGGGCTGGGACTGGTTTTCCCTGCACCTGGACAGCGGCGCCAAACTGATGCTGTTTCGCGTGCGCGAGACACAAGGCGCGCCCTATCGCGCAGGCACCTGGATCAGCGCCGAGGGTCGCGCCCAGGCACTGCAGGGTGAGCAGGTCCAGCTCAATGAGCTGGCCTGGAGCAAGCAGCAAAACGGCCGCAAGGTGCCCACCCGTTGGCGCGTGCAGGTGCCGGCGCATGGCGTGGATGTGCAGGTCGATGCACTGGAGCCGAACGCGTGGATGTCTACGCGCTTTCCGTACTGGGAAGGGCCCGTGCACTTTAGTGGAAGTGTGAGCGGCAAGGGCTATCTGGAAATGACCGGGTACTGACCTGGGCCGGGCAGCTCGGTCAGGATGGGTAGGTGAACGGGTCCCAGGTGAGTGGTGGCATAGCCTCCCCTGCGTTCAATCCTGCCATTTGGGCCGGACATGATCACATGAAAAACGTCGGGTATGATTTGGCCTACGCAAGCGCAGGCTCCGGCGCTTGCAATCACGGAGTTGATAATGGAATTTCCCACCACCCTATGGCACTGGTACGGGCAGGCAGAGTACAAGCGCGTGCTGGCGGTGTGCGAGGCGATTGAAGGGCTGACCTTTCTGGCCATGAGCGCCAGTGCGCAAGAAGATGCCATCCACCCCTGCCGGGCGTGTGAAACCTGGTCGGTAAAGATGTTGCCCTTGCATGACGCGCTGACTGTCTGCGGCAGCGCAATGCCTGCTCAGGTGCGCAACCCGTTGCAGCGGGTCTGGGAAATGTGCAACGAACTACCCGAGACAGCATTCGATTGCGGGGTCCGGCTGATGTTCGAGCACGAGGAGTGGCAGCCTCTGCGAGACGCCGCTGAGCTGACACTCGCCTTACTTGAGGTGGACCAGCTGGCGGCTTTTCTTGAGGAACTGGAGGTGGACTGTAGAAATGAAGTATGGGGACTGAAGAGATAAACAAGCGCCAGCGCTACCGTTTCGCAACGCATTCAGTCTGCTGGCAACAGCAACTCATGCCGCACTTGTAGGGCGATTGCGGCAAAGCCTTTTCCAGTACCTCGCTTGGCCGTTGAAAAGTGCTGATAGTTTGCTCCTGAACATTCAATTGCCGCTTTTTCAGTAAGCGTCCAATATCCATTACGATCCCTCGCAGGTTTCTTGATAACAGCATGGCGTTGCGCTAGCGCGCTCGCAATACGCGACAGGAGACGCACCATGGACCGATTCACCGGCGGTTGCCTGTGCGGCAATGTGCGCTTTGCAGCCTCGGGACGCCCCTACCGGGTCGGCCTTTGTCACTGCCTGGACTGCCGCAAGCACCATGGCGCGCTGTTTCACGCCTCGGCGATATTCCCCGAACACGCGGTCACCCTCGAGGGCGAAACCCGTGACTACGCCGGGCGCTATTTCTGCCCGTGCTGCGGCTCGTCGGTGTTCGCCCGCTCAGGCGATGAAGTCGAGATAAACCTGGGCTCTCTGGATGCCCCGGACCTGCTCACGCCCACCTACGAAAGCTGGACCATCCGCCGCGAGTCCTGGCTGCCGGCCTTCCCGATCAGCAGGCACTACGAACGGGATCGCGACGCGTCGGGGCGCTTTGAGGACTAAGCGACCAGCCGGCGCTCCATGGCCTGGGACATCAGGCTGGAGCCCTCCCGTAGTGGCTCCGGGGCGCCAACCGCCTGGAAGCCATGGGCCTGGTACAAACGCATCGCCGGGCTATCGGCGAGCGTGACGCCGAGGCGAACCCGGCGCACCGCAACGCTTGCCGCCCATTCCAGTGCCGCCTTGAGCAAGGCACTGCCGGCGCCCAAGCCGCGCGAAGCGGGATCGACCCACATCTGATAGAGATCCGCCACTGCGGGCTCGGCAGCGGCCAACTTGCACCAGACCAACCCACATACCGCGTCGCCATTGAACGCGAAAAATGCCCGGTCGTCAGCGTTGGCATTGGCGGCCGCGATGCGCGCCGCCCAGTTGTCATCGGCCCTTTGCGACTCTGCGTCGAAGGTGCTGCCGAAGGCATCCGGTGCATCCTGCAGTGCCCGCAGGCGCAGATCCCGGTAGGTTGGCCATTCATGGGGTAAAACGGGACGGATGGCGATCACAAGGCTTCCTGCGCTGGTTGACCCTAAACAGCTGCCAGACTACCACCAAGGTGCGATCATGCCGCCCTTCATCGACACCGCAGGATCAACCCACGATGTTTTCAGCAAGATGGACCTGGCTGGCCCTTACCCTGTTTCCCGCCCTGACCCAAGCCACAACACCGGAACCGGTGCCACTGACCCGGGTGTTCCAGGACTGGCGGGTGGCCTGCGACAACACCCGCCGCTGCACCGCAGTATCGGGCAGCACCGACAACCCAGGGATGGGCCTGTACATCGTTCGCGAAGCCGGCGCCAAGGGCAGCACCCGGGTCAGTGCGATCAGCTACGATGACGTCGCCCTGCGCTACGAGTTTCACCTCGATGGCCGCCCTACCGAAAAATGGCACATGGGCTCCCAGGGCCGTGAGTACTATTACCTGGAAAACGACGCCGCCGTCGAGAAGCTGCGCGAGCTGCGCAACAGCGACACCCTGAGTTCCAACAGCAACTTTGGTGAGCGCCGGGTGTCGCTGCAGGGCTTGAGCGCCACCCTGCTGCTGATGGATTCGGTGCAAGGGCGCATCGGCCACCCCAGTGCATTCGTGCGCCCTGGCTACCAGCCGGACAGCCGGGTGCCGCCGGCCCCGGCCACTCCCAAACTGCCGCGTTTCACCCTGGCACCGGCCTTGAGCGAGGCCGAGCAACAGGCCATAAGCGACTACATGATCGCCTTGAGCAAAGACGAACTGAGCGCTGCGCCCCATCAAAACTGGCAGGCCCAGGCCGAGGTCTACCCCCTGGACCCGGCTCACGCCCTGGTGCGCCTGCGCTACGGCTGTGCCGAGGACGGCTGCAACCACAGCCTCTACCGCGTCTCGCGCACGGCCCCTTACCAGGCGACGCCGCTTGAGCTCAAAGCGGCCCCCGAGGCTCATTTTGCCCCTGACCTGTACGGGTTGATCAGCTTCAACCCGGTCAGCGGCCAGTTGAAGGTTTTCCGCGAGATGGGCAAGGACTGCGGCGATAGCTCGATCTGGCAATACGACGGTACGGCCATGCAGCTCAAGGACCGCCGGACCATGTGGCGCTGCGACAGCATCAACGAGCAATACTGGCCGGTGATCTGGCGCGCCAAGGGTTGATCGCTGATGGCCGGCATCGGTCAGCTTCACCACGCGCGTGTTGCGCCCCGGCCTGATCAGCGAGCAGACCCGCCATCGTCATGCGTGGCATGATTTGCGAAAATCCCTGTCCCCTTTTGTTCGCTCGCTTGTCATCAAGGGCATGTGAACCCAAAAGAGAGCGCAACAATGCCCGCACTGACACGCCACCGAACGCGCCTGGCGTCTTCGTTTTCGTCCCCGACCCTGTGCCTGATGCTGGGCCTGGCGTCGCTGGCCCCGCTGTGTGCGCTGGCCGATAGCACCACCCGCAGCTACCAGGTGCCGGCTGGCGACCTGGGCGCGGCGCTGACCCGTTTTGCCGCCCAGGCCGGGGTCAGCCTGTCGGTGGACCCGGCCCTGGTCAATGGCCAGCGCAGCGCCGGCTTGAGCGGCAGTTTCAGCGTCGATGAAGGGTTTGCCCGGCTGCTGCAGGGCTCGGGCCTGCAACTGCAACCGGTGGCGGCGGGCGCCTACACCCTGGTGCCGGCACCGCAACGCGGCGACGCCGTGGAAATCGCCCCGACCAGCATCCTCGGTGCCCACAGCGGCGCTGACGACGATGGCCAACGCTATGCCGGTGGCCAGGTCGCCCGCCGTGGCTCGCAAGGCTTGCTCGGCTCGCGCGACTTCATGGAAACCCCCTTCAGCATGACCACCTACACCAGCGAGGCGATCAAGGGCCAGCAGGCGCGGACCCTCGGCGACCTGATCGCCAGCGACCCGTCGGTGCGCGCCACCAACCCGGCTGGCGGGCGCTTCGAGCAGTTCACTATTCGCGGCTTCAGCCTGTTCAACAGCGATGTCGCCTACAACGGCCTGTATGGCATCCTGCCGACCTATTCCATCGACATGGAAATGGCCGACCGCGTCGACATCATCAAAGGCCCCAGCCAGCTGATCAACGGCATCTCCCCACGCGGCAGCGTCGGCGGCGGCATCAACGTGGTGCCCAAGCGCGCCAGCGACAAACCGATCACCGAGTTTACCGGCAGCTACGCCTCAGGCAGCCAGATCGGCGGCGCCGTGGACATCGGCCGGCGTTTTGGTGAGGACGGCAAGTTCGGCCTGCGCTTCAACGGCGTCAAGCAATCGGGCGACACCGAATGGGACCAGCAGAGCGTCGACCGCGAGATGGCCGTGCTCGGCCTGGACTTTCGCGGCGAGCGGCTGCGCCTGTCCACCGATATCGGCCATACCGAGCGCAACACCGATGCGCCCCAGGAGGGGGTGATCGTCGGCGCCAATGCCAAGGTTCCGGATGCCGAGGAGGTGCGGCGCAACTACGCCCAGGCCTGGAGCAAGGCGCGCACCAACGACACCTTCGGCGCGGTGAACGCCGAATTCGATATCAACGACTCGCTGATGGCCTACGGCGCCGTCGGCGCGCGCAAGAGCAACCACGACTTCCTCCGCCATAACGTGCCGGTCTCCAACGATGCCGGTGACTTCAGCGTCCAGCCGCGCGACTTCACCCGCGACGAGAACGTGCGCACCGCCACCGCCGGCCTGCGCAACTGGTTCGAAACCGGCCCGGTGAGCCACGAGGTCAACCTCGCCGCCAACTACTTCTACATGGATTTCGAAAACGGCGGCGGGCGTTATGCGGCGCGCCCGAGCAACCTCTACAACCCGCGCCCTACCCCTACTCCCGGCCCCCTGCTGCGCTCGGACCCCAAGGTCTATACCGAGAACCGCTTCAGCGGCGTGGCGCTGTCCGACACCCTGGGCTTTTTCGACCAGCGCCTGCTGCTGACCCTGGGCGCGCGCTGGCAGCGGGTCCAGGTCGATGACTGGAGCGATGGCATCAAGGGCGACACCGCCTATGACGAAGAGAAGGTCTCGCCCTCGGGCGGCATCCTGTTCAAGCTCACCGACCAGCTCTCGCTGTATGCCAACTACATGGAAGGCCTGAGCCAGGGCAAGATCGCCCCGTCGACCTCGATCAACGAAGACCAGATCTTTGCACCGTTCATCAGCCGCCAGGTGGAGGTGGGTGCCAAATATGATCTGGGCAGCTTCGCCTTGACCGCCAGCGCCTTTCGCATCAAGCAGCCGGCTTACGAGACCAATGCCAGCACCCGGGTGTTCGGGCCCAACGGCAAGCGCGAAAACAAGGGCGTCGAGCTCAATGTGTTTGGCGAGCCGCTCAAGGGCTTTCGCCTGCTGGGTGGGGTGATGTACATCGACAGCGAACTGACCGACACCGTCGGCGGCAGCTTCGATGGCAACCGCGCCCCGGCAACGCCGGAGTACAACGTCAGCCTGGGCGCCGAGTATGACGTGCCGGCCCTCGCCGGCCTGACCCTGACGGCTCGCGGCCTGCATTCCAGCTCGCAATACCTGGACCAGGCCAACAGCAAGCAGATCGACGGCTGGGAGCGCTACGACCTCGGTGCACGCTATGCCTTCAAGGTCGATGACAAGGACATCACCCTGCGCGCCAGTGTCGAGAACGTGCTGGATGACCGCTACTGGGCCTCGGCGGGCGCCTCGGATGACAGTGAGGCGGGGCTGACCTTGTCGACGCCGCGCACCTACCTGGTGTCAGCGACCCTGGGTTTCTGAGGGCACAGCTTCGCGCTCGATCGCGGGTCAAGTCGAGGCGTCGCACCGCCGCTCCCACCCTTATTGTGGGAGCGGGCTTGCCCCGCGATGAGGCCAGCCCAGACAACACATTGGGTTGCTACTCTCCCCTGACCGCCGCCTCAATCACCGCAATGTCAATCTTGCGCATCCCCATCATCGCCTCGAAGGCGCGCTTGGCCGCAGCACGGTCTGGGCTGGTCACCGCCTCGACCAGCACCCGTGGCGAGATCTGCCACGACAGCCCCCACTTGTCCTTGCACCAGCCGCAGGCGCTTTCCTGGCCGCCATTGCCGACAATGGCATGCCACAAGCGATCGGTTTCCGCCTGGTCTTCGGTCGCCACCTGGAACGAGAACGCCTCGTTATGCTGGAACATCGGCCCACCGTTCAACCCCACGCAGGGGATGCCCAACACGGTAAACTCCACGGTCAGCACATCCCCCTCCTTGCCTGAGGGAAAGTCGCCCGGCGCCCGATGCACCGCACCGACCTTGCTGTCGGGGAAGGTTTGCGCGTAAAAGGTTGCAGCCTCAAGCGCGGTGCCGTCGTACCAGAGGCAGATGGTTGTTTTATTGCTCATCCTGGTTCTCCACGATTGGTGAATGGCAGGTTGATTCTAGTCATGAAGACAGCGGACATACGTGAGGATTTATACAACATGACCAGGATCAGCATTGCCTGCGCCTCACCCACCAGTGACCTGGAAATCGCCGTGTTTCTGCATCAACGGCTGAAGATGTCGATCAGCGGCGCCCGCAAGCTGTTGGCCATTGGCGCGCAGGGCTTTTTCTACAGCGCTGAGCTTTACGGCAATGACCATGTCCAGCGCGACAGCGACATTCGCGACATCCTGGCCTTCTTCCAGCAAAAACAGCTGGCGCTGATGCTGGTGGAAACCGACGAGGGCCAGGCGCTGCCTGTAGCGGATCTTGAGCAGTATTCAATACCCGAAGAGCACCTGCTCAACGCGCTGGACGCCTGCCGAGGGCGTTACCACTAGCGGCTTCATGCACCGGCAAGCTCACAACGCGCCGTTCAACTGCCCCAGGTCCGCCGCCAGTTGCAACCGGGCGGTGTACCAGTTGACCAGCGACTCCACGCGCCGCTGCTCGGCGATGGCCAGCTCGTTCTGTGCCCTGAGCAGCTCGATGATGCTGCCCACCCCGGCCTTGTAACGCCCCAGTGCCACCTGATGGGATTGCCCGGCGCTGGCGACAAAACTACGGCTGATCGCCAGCGCCCGCGTGCGCGCATCCAGAGTCTGGCGGCTCTTCCAGACGTTGAGGGCGACCGTGCGCTCGGCCTGCTCCACCGCCTGCTCGCGGGCACCGGCTTCGTAGTCGGCGGCACGGGCACGACGACGGCTAAGAAAGCCATCGAAGAGCGGCACGGTGATCTGCACCCCGACACTCCAGGTCTCGATCTGCTGGCGCGTCGACACCTGGTCGATCGGTGTGTCCTCCTGCTGGTAGCTGCTGAACAGCGACACCTTCGGGCGCCCCTCGGCACGCGCTTGATCCGCCTTGGCGCGGGTGGCGGACCACTCGGCGCGGGCCTTTTCGATGGCCGGGTGCAGGGCCCTGGCTTGCGCCATCAGGGCATCGACGCTGGCCATGAACTCGCCCTCCTGCCCCGCTGGCTCGTTCAAGGCCGTAAGCTTCAGCGGCGCCGAGGGTGACAGCCCGAGCGCACTGGCCAGGGCACCCTGGGCCGCCGCGTATTCACCCTCGGCCAGCACCCGTTCGAGTTGCGCCTGCTCATGGGTGGTCTGGGCCTGCAAGCGGTCGGTCTGCTCGCCGGCCCCGGCCTGGTATTTGGCCGTGGCCGCCTTGAGGCTGTTGGCCGCCAGCGATTCGGCGCTGCGCTTGGCCTCGAGCAACGCGGCGTTGGCCTGGACCTGGTAGAAGGCTTTGCTGGTGTCGAGCACCGTTGCCTGGATTTTTTCCACGCGACTGCTGGCGGCGGCATTCAACAACTGGCGGGCGCCCTCCACTTTCGCCGCCCGCAGGCCAAAGTCATACAGCACCCAGCTCAGGTTCACGCCATAGCTGTTGGTGCGGGTGTTCAAGGTTGAGTCCGCTTCGGGAAAGTTGTCATAGCGCGTCTTGCGGCTCGCTCGCCCGCTGCTGAGCTGGGCTTGTACGGTCGGCCAGTACGCCGAGTGCTCGGCATCAAGGTTGGCCTGGCTGCTCAGCTGCGACAGCCAGGCTTCGCGCACTTCAGGATCGGCGCACAGGGCAATGGCGACTGCCGTGGACAACCCCAGCGGCTCGTCCAGCTGCACGCGACCGGGACAGGCATCAAGCGGTTCGGCGGCCCTGCCCGGCGCAGCCAGGCTGGCTGCCAGCAACCCTGCCAGACACAGGCTGAGCAGGTGCCGGTTCATGACGACGCCGCACCGCGGATAATCTCGCCCGACTCGGCTGGCGCGTGCTCATCCGTCTCGATCAGCGGCCCGTCATAGACCACCCGGCCGTTGTCGAGCGCCAGCACCCGGCGCGCCGAGCGGATGGTATCGGGGCGATGAGCGACAATGATGCGGGTGATGTTCAGCGCTTGCAGCGCCTGGTTGACCGCCGCCTCCCTGGCGATGTCGAGGTGGCTGGTGGCTTCATCGAGAAACAGCAGCTTGGGCCGCCGGTACAGGGCCCGCGCCAGCAAGATGCGTTGCTTCTGCCCACCCGACAGTACCGTGCCCATGTCGCCCACCAGGGTGTTGTAGGCCATGGGCATCTGCGCGATGTCATCATGCACCGCAGCCATGCGCGCGCACTGCTCGACCCAGCGCGGGTTGGCTTCGGCACTGAAAAAACTGATGTTGTCGGCAATCGAGCCGGCGAACAGCACATCGTCCTGCAACACCGTGGCGCTGACCCGCCGCAGGCGGTCCAGGTTATGGCTATCGATGGCAACACCGTCGAGCAACACGCTGCCGCTGCTGGGCGCGAGGATGCCGAGCATGACGTTGAGCAAGGTGGTCTTGCCGCCGCCCGAGGGGCCGACAATCGCCAGTGAATCCCCGGCCTCGATGCGCACCGACACCTCGTCCAGCACATAGGGTTCATGCTCGCCGTAGCGGAACTTGAGCTGGCGCACTTCAAGGCTCGGCACACGCTCATCGGCGTCGCTGTCGTCAGCGGCCGGGCACTGCCTGTGTTCGGGTACCTGCAGCAGGATATCGGCCAGGCGCTCGCCATGCAGGCGCAGCATCAGCACATCGACCAGCTTGTCGATCAGCCCGGCTACACGGCTGTTGAACTGCTCCTTGTAAGCGTTGAAAGCGATAAGCATCCCGGCGCTGAACTGGCCCTCGAGCACCAGCCTTGCGCCGAGCCAGATCACCAGCAACGTCACCAGGCCAAACAACAGGCCGTTGAAGGCGCGATAGGCCAACTCCAGTTTCTGCGGGCGCAAGCCGGCGTTGATTTCCTCGACCAGCAAGCTGCCCCAGGTGCTGGCGCGCTGCTCCTGATGGCCGAACAACTTGATGGTGCGCACCCCGCGCATGCTTTCCAGAAAATAGCTCTGTTGCCGGGCGGCGTGCACCAGTTGCTCTTCGCTGGCGCGGCGCAACGGGCCGAACCAGGCCCAGCGCGCCAGTGCATAGATGACCATGGCCAGCAGTGCGATCAGCGCCAGCGGCGGGCTGTAGGCGAACATCAGGCCCAGGGTCACCAGGGTCATCAGGCCATCGAGCAAGGCCTCGACAAACGAGGTGGTCAGGGTGTGCTGGATCGATTTCAGCGAGCCGAAGCGCGACACGATATCGCCCAGGTGGCGACGCTCGAAAAAGGCCACGGGCAAGCGCACCAGGTGGCTGAATACATTGATCTGCCATTGGCTGCTGAGCAAGGTGCCCAGGTACATCAAGGCCCAGGAGCGGGCCAGTGCCAGGGTTTGCTGCATCAGCAGCAGCAAGCCGAAACCGATCGCCAGGACCGCCAGCAGGTCGAGGTCGGCGCTGACCAGAACCTTGTCGATCACCGTTTGCAAAAAAAACGGGCTGAGCACAATACACAGCTCCAGCGCCGCCGCCAGCAACAGCACATGGCTCAGCACCCCGGCAAAACCTTGCACCCGGCCCAGCAACTGGCGCAAACGCAGCGGTGGGTTGGCCGGCCCCGGCTGGAAGTCGCCCTGAGGCCACAGCTCCAGGGCCACGCCGGTGAACGCCGCCGAGACTTCATCGAACGACAGTGTGCACACCCCGCGTCCCGGGTCGTGCAGGGTTACCCCGCGCGGCCCGACTTCCTTGAGCACCACGAAGTGGTTGAAGTTCCAGTGCAGCACACAGGGCAATCGCAACTGCCCCAGCGCGTGCAGCTCCAGGCGCAACGGCCGGCTGGCCAGGCCCAACTGAGCGGCCATGGCCATCAGTTGCTTGAGGGTCGCGCCCTTCATTGACGGCGACAGCTTCTGGCGCAGCGAAAACAGGTCGTGGTGCTGGCCGTGGTAACCGGCGATCATCGCCAGGCAGGCCTGGCCGCACTCGGCGGCTTCGGCCTGGAGCACCATGGGCAGCTTGCGGCCGATGCCGAAGGCCAGCGATTGGCGAATGTTCAAAGGCGTTTCCCTATGCCGCGCAGGGGTTCAAGCAGCCACTCATAGAGAGGCATGTTCTCCTGCAGGATGTCTGCGTCCAGTTGCATGCCCGAGCGCAAGCGCTCGTTCAATCCGCGCCCGAGCATGCTTTGTTGTTCGAGGGTGACCCTGACCCGGTACAACGGGCCCTGTTCGCGCTGCTGCTCGGAGACGCCGCCCACGGTCATGATTTCATCGGCCGGCAGCGCGCTGCGCGACACCGACGCCACAGTGCCGCGGGCCAGGCCAAAATGCTGATAGGGATAAGCCTGATAACGCAGCAGCACCGCATCCCCAGGGCGCACGAAGCCCACCGAACGGCTGGGCACATAGAGTTCGGCGTACAGCTGGGCATCCTTGGGCACGATGCTCAGCAGTGGCCTGTTGCTGTCGGCGCGGGTGCCGTTGACCACGCCAATGGCCGTCACTTCGCCACTGGCCGGCGCGGTAATCACCACCTGGCGTTTGACTTCGCTTTCCAGCAGGCTGCCCTGGCTCTGCGACAAGCGCCGCTCAAGCTCAGCCAATTGCTTGCCCTGGTTGAACGGCAACTCGGCAAGCTCGGCGCGCAACGTCGCAATATCGTTGCGCAACGACAGCAATGAACGGCTCAGTTCTTCGCTGCGCAGGCGCACCTCCAGCACCGCATCCTGCTTTTCCTGAAGCTGGTCGCGGGACACGTAGTCCTGGCGCTGCAGGTCGGCGTAGCGCGCGGCGATGCCCTGAGCCAGGCCCAGGCGCTGGCGGCTGATGTCCATCTGGGTGACGACTTTGTGCTGCTCGCTGTCCAGCACGGCCAGGCGCCGTCGCTTGCCCTCCAGCTCTTGCAGGTGCAGCGCCCGGGTAGTGGCGATCTCCTCGGTAAGGCTATCGTTACGGCGCTTGATCAAACGGCTGATGGCGACCTGCGCGCCACCGGCCTCGGCATACAGGTCACTGCCTAGTGCCATCAATGTCGCGCCCGCCTCGACGGTCTGCCCCTCGACTGCGGCAAGGCCTTGCACCACCCCCGCCTGCGGCGCAAACACCTTGATCAGGCCCCCCTGGGGTACCAGCACACCGGTCACGGTGGCGCGGCGGGTGTAGCTGGCGCAGGTCAGAAACACGATCAACAGCACGCTGAACAGCAGCGCCGCGAGGGCCGCCCAGCGCAGGGGTACGGGCGAGACCAGCAGTACACTGCCCAACGCCTTGTCACGCCGTGCGTGCACGGCTTCGCTCCTGAATAACATGCCAATCCATGACCCGGCGGATAACGTTAATAACACTGAACAGACTGTTCACCTGAGTCCGTAGCAGCATAACGGCGGGTTAATCCGCAGGCACTAGCACACTTGTACTATTGCACATGAGCCCGTGGCATTACTAACTTGGCCGGGGATCGAAACAGCGAACAACTGTAATTGAAACTGTGATCGGTCTCTCATTTTTAAAATGAGTAATACGCTGCGCCCAGGCCCTCTCCTGGGGGGGATCAACCTAGGACGAACCCACTGTATCAACGAGGTAACTATCTCATGACCCATGCACAAAACATCGACATGACCACCGCCACGCCAGCCGCCCTGCGGGTGCTGGACGATCAGGAAGTAGACCAGGTAAGCGGCGGATTCTCCGTCAGCGCAGGCTCCTGGACACTGACCGGTGGTTCCTACAACTTCGGCGCTGGCGCCGGTTACCGCTTTGACTTGTACAGGGGCGGTGCGCACCAGGGCAGCTATACCCTGTGCAAATAAACTCGGTAAGTAGATGAGTTGGTTGTAAGTAAAGGGCCATTGCGGCCCTTTGCTTTATATAAAACCTTCACCCTTAGCGCTGTTGACTCACGCTGAGTGCAACGACTGTGAAAAAAACTCAGTTCTTCCAGCAATCCACGAAGCGTTCACACACCCCGTAGCGCCAGTCCAGGCCCACCCTACGCGTCATATGACTGCTCCCGACTTCAGATCGGCAACTCCGTGGTCAGCTTGATCTTCTGCATCGGGATCTCGGTCTTCAAGCTCTGCACCCCCTTGATCCGCGCCAGGTGCTTGATCTGAAACTGGCGATAGGCGTCGAGATCAGACGCCACCACACGCAGAAGAAAATCACAGTCGCCGGCCATCAGGTGGCACTCCAGCACCTCCGGCAATTCGCGCACGGCATCGGTAAAACGGTCGACCGTGACTTCGTCCTGACCGGTCAACCACACTCGCACGAAGAGGGTAACGGCGGCATTCACCTTGAGCGGATTGACCAGCGCCACATAACGCTCGATCACGCCTGCCTCCTCCAGCAAGCGCACGCGCCGCAAACACGGCGAAGGTGAAAGACCGACCTGCTTGGCCAGCTCCAGGTTCTGCAGGCGGCCATCGCGTTGCAGGGCGCGGAGGATCCGGCGATCTGTCGCATCAAGGTTCATGGGCGCACGATTCCACAAAATCAGAAAATAGTAGTTTCAGATGCCAAATATCCAAGAACCTTGCTCTTCTTAGCAATCAAATTTTCCGCCAGGGCTGGAATAATTTGCCGCTCTGGAGGTGCACATGACTGAACATGACCTGACCCTGCCGGCGATTGCCGGCAAACATGACTACCACGAGTTTATACGCGGTGCACAGGCGGCACTGCCGGTGCTGCTGGGCTTTGTGCCCTTTGCCTTGGTGCTGGGGGCGCAAGCTGCGCACAAGGGCTTGAGTGTGTACGAGGTAGCGCTGATGACCGGGCTGAATTTTGGTGGCGGTTCAGAGTTCGCCGCCATCGAGCTGTGGTCATCACCCGTGCAAGTGCTGGTGATCGTGGCAATGACTCTGCTGGTCAACAGCCGCCACCTACTGATGGGTGCGACCTTGGCCCCCTACCTGCACCACGTGCCCCTGAGCAAGGCGCTGCCTGCACTGTTTTTCATGTGCGACGAGAGCTGGGCCATGGGCCTGGCCGATAGCCGGCTGCGGGCACGCTTGAGCCTGGCGTATTTCCTCGGGGTGGCGCTGTGCCTGTGGCTGACCTGGGTCGCCTGTACCGCCCTCGGCGCCCTGGTCGGCCCGACACTTGGCGACCTGCGCAGCTACGGCTTCGACATGGCCTTTGCCGCGGTCTTCCTGGTATTGCTGCGGGGCATGTGGCGCGGTCTGCATGCAGCCTTACCGTGGCTGTTCAGCCTGCTGACCGCTGCCCTGTTCTACCTGCTGATTCCTGGCGGCTGGTACGTACTGGCCGGCACGCTTGCGGGGCTGGTATCTGCTTATCTGTGGGCCAAGTCATGATCGACAACCTGACCTTGCTGACCATCGTGGCGATGGCCTGCGTAACCTACCTGACCCGCGTGTTGGGCTTCATAATGCTGCGCAATCGCACCCTGAGCCCGCCGCTGCAGGAGGTACTGCAGGCGGCGCCGGGGTGCGTACTTGTCGCCGTGCTCGCCCCCACCTTCACCAGCGGCCAGCCCGCCGACCTGATCGCCCTGGCAGTGACGCTGGTCGCCGCCATGCGCCTACCCTTGTTGCCGGTGGTGCTGATTGCCGTGGTCAGCACGGCTGGCTTGCGCTTACTGCTTGCGAACTGAATGCCAATGAGGCCCTGTATGCACTTACCCACTCGCGAAACCCTCTGGGTCGACACCCCCCACGGGCGGCTGTTCTGTTGCCGCTGGTTCCCTGTGACGGTCGCGGGCGAGCCGCAGCGGCCACCGATCATCCTGTTCCATGACTCCCTGGGCTGCGTCGCCCTGTGGCGAGACTTTCCCCAGCAGCTGTGCCTGGCCACCGGGCGTGAGGTGATCGCCTATGACCGGCTCGGCTTCGGGCAGTCCGCTGCGCATCCCGGGGCCCTGGCGCTGGACTTTATCCGCGACGAAGCCGAATGCTGCTTCAGCCATGTGCGGCGCAGCCTGCAGATCGAGCGGTTCGTCGCCCTCGGGCATAGCGTTGGCGGCGCCATGGCGGCGGCCTGCGCAGCGTTTTACGGCCAGCATTGTACGGCGTTGATCACCCTCTCGGCCCAGGCCTTCGTCGAAGACCGCACCGTACAGGGCATACGTGAAGCACAGCTGCTGTTCGGGCAACCAGGGCAGTTGGCGCGCCTGGAGAAGTACCACGGCGATAAAGCCACGTGGGTGCTGGAGGCCTGGACCGGTACCTGGCTGTCGCCGGCCTTCAGCCCGTGGACTATCGAAAGCGTGATCGACACCCTCGCTTGCCCGCTGCTGGCCCTTCACGGCGTGCACGATGAATATGGCTCCGAGCTTCATCCCAAGCGCATTGCCCAACTGACGTCAGGCCCTGGCCACTACCAGCTCATCGATGATTGCCACCACCTGCCCCACCGCGAAGCGCCGGATGTCGTGCTCGCTGCGGTGCAGCGAATGCTCACGACGCACGATTAATTGCCGTCGGCCACCTTGCGTTCGATCTCGGCGATTTTGCGGCTGAGCTCTTCGGCGGCGTCTGCCTGGGTACGATGGGTGGTCGGGGTGATCGGCCGGTTGGCAGGGTCGTTGTCTTCAGCAGGCTTGTCCGTCTCGTTGGCGGGCTTGTCGCGGTCATTGCTGTTCATTGCAGTTACCTCCCGTGTCATACCCGTTGGATACCACAGCAGCGTCGGAGTTCTCATCGGCCACCGGCTTGAAGTTGGCCAGGCTTCTGCGATGATGCCCGGCCAAAACGCACGTTCGCTTACCCCGCAGGATTGAACCACAATGGTTGACGCAAGATGGAACTGGCTGCCCTTGATGCTCCTGCCGGCCCTGGCCCTGGCCGCGCCGGAACCGGAACAGGAGCCGGTGCTCAAGCAGTTCAAGGAATGGGTCGTGGGCTGCGACAACACCCGGCGCTGTACCGCCGTGTCGAGTAGCGTCGATCAGGGCATGGGCCTTGAGCTTGTTCGTGAAGCCGGGGCGGAAGGTGCCACCGCCTTGACCCTGTTCACCGACGCCAGTGTCGACCTGAGCGCCAGGCTGCTGGTCGACGGCGGCCCTGCGCCAGCGGGATTCCGGCCGGGCTCGCAGGGGCAGATGCGCTATCACGCAAAAGGCGACGTCGCGGTTCGGTTGCTGCGCCAACTGCGCAACGGCCAGACCCTGTCATTGGACACTACCAACGGCCAGCACCCGGTATCGCTGCAGGGCCTGAGTGCCTCCTTGCTGTTTATCGACTCAGTGCAAGGACGCATCGGTCACCCCAGCGCTTTCGTAAACCCCGGCACGCGCCCCGACAGCCAGCTGCCGCCAGCACCGCCGACACCCACCCTCGCCCCCTTCACACCGCCGCCAGGGGTGAGCGATGCCGAACAGAAGGCAATCGCCGACGCAGTCATTGCCATCACCCGGCTTGAGTGGAGCGAACCCGAGTATGACAACTGGCAAGCCGAAGCCGAGGTCTCGGCCCTGGACGCGACCCATGTGCTGGTAGGCCTGCGTTACGGCTGTGCGGCCCAGGGTTGCATGTACAGCTACTACCGCGCCTTGCGAACAGCGCCCTATCAACCCACCTCGCTGCACATCTCGGTCCCCAAGCATGATGTACTGGGCGGCGAGATGTATGGCTTTTTCAAGTTCGACCCGGCCCGCGGCGAGCTGACCCAGTTGCAGCCAGGAGGGCGCTACTGCGGCGCGAACGCAACCTGGCGCTATGACGGAGCCGTGATGCAGCTCAAGTCATTTAGCCGGATGAGCTGGTGCGACAGTGTGGATACCGCCCATTGGCCGCAGATCTGGCGTACCAAGGGATAGCGCCAGGCATACAGCTTGGAGCGGGCATTAGATACAATCCGCGCTTTGACCCAAGAGCTCATGCGCATGGATGCCCTCGCCCGCTTCGCCCTTCGCGCCCTTGCAGCGGGGATCCCGCTACTGGCCCTGGCCGCTTGCAACTCCGTACCTTCGCAAACGCAGGTCGATCCGGGGCTGGCGATTTTCAACGAATCCGTCGCCCTGCCGGTGCTCCCGGACGCCATCGTGCGCGAAGGCGAGCGGGTCACTTACCTGGTCTCGCGAGCCAACAGTCCACTGCCGCTGGTGCGTTTCGATGCCTCGTGCAGCGAAGGCTGGGCGAGCATGGCTTACCAGGTTCAGGACCGCATGCAGCCCTTCACCGACCAGCCAAGCAGCGGCCACCTGCCCCAGCTCCAGCGTCAGCAACTGCAGCACAGCGCGCAACTGCAACAGGTGTGTGCCCAACGTCCGGCCCCCGACTGGCGGGTGCTCAACCTGGAGGAAGATCAGGACTGGCTGCTGATCGACCGCAACAGCCTGCAGCAACAGGATGGCATTACCTACGCCTGGACCGGCATTCAGCGCCGCCGCTACCCGATGGAATACGGCCACGTGGTGATGGCCCTGCACAGCCGCGAGCGCCTGGCATTCTACTGCGACCGGCAGCTCATCCGCCGTCTCAGCCAGTTGATGCTCGACAACGACAACCGCGCTGACAGCGACCGGCTCAAGACACCGCCCTTCAGCGAGTTTTACCGGCAGGCACCGCGCTACTACCAGCAGTTGTTCAAGGCCGCCTGCCAGCCGCCGGCCGAGCTTGGCAACCTCCCGTCACTGACCGCCCGCACGCCGTTGCCGCCGCCGTTCCTGCCCCCCAGGGCCCAGCCTGAAGTGCTCGCGGCCATCGCCGCCTTGAACCTGCCGCCGCCGCGCCTGACGCTACAACGGCTGGATTACCGCTACGACGCCAGCCTGAAAGACGGGCACGATGCCGCTGACAGGCCGCGTCAGGTGTTCCTCAGCAACGACAGCCGCTCCAGCCAGCTGTTGCTGCAGGCCGTGGACCCGGCAATAGCGCAACAGCTGCAACTGACGTTTCGCGGCCTGTTCGAGCTGGCCGCACGCGGTATCGACATCATGACCGGGCAGGAACAAGACGCGAGCGAGCGCTTGATCGCGCTGTCATTCAGTGGCGACTGGAAGGCCATGCCCGCCCATGCGCAATTGAGCTACACCACGACGCACGTCAATCAAATAAAGTCAGTCAGCGCCGCCGTCGCCCGTACCACCCACTGCAAGGTTGGCCGGGAGCAACCGGCCAGCAGGCTGCACCCGGCATTGCAGGGCAGCGCCAAGCCGCTGACCTGCACCTGGCTAAGCACTGGCAAGCGCCGGTGGGTCGAACATTACAACTACCTGAGCGACTACGGCGTGTTCGTCCGCAGCGCAGAAGACAACCCACGGGGCACTTGGCGCTGGCGGATCGAGTCGGTGCAGTGAATCAGTGCAAGACAGTGGCGAAGGCCGCGTCCATGCGCTCGCGGTCGTAGTCCAGCAGCCACGGCTGATGCTGACGGTACAACAGCGAGAGCACGTCATGGTTGGGGCCCACCACATCCATGCCCCGATCGTCATAGGGCAAGGCCATCAACCGCTGGTTGAGGTTGAACAGGTAGACACCGCAGCAAGGGCTCGGGCGAATGGTCCCCGGATTATCGGCCAATGCGCACCAGAGCACCGGTTGCAGCAGCGACAGTGGCGCCTCGAAGGCGAGGTGCAGCCAGTACTCGGGCTGGTGCTCTTCGAACCAGTCGTCCGGGTCCAGCCGCTGGCTCCACAGCGAGCGCTGGGCGGGGATGCGAATACCGGCGGCACGCAGGTCACGCAACACGTCGCGATGGGCAAAACCATTACCGTTGGAGTGCACGCGCAGGCACACCACCATCGATTGCTCGCCGGCAAACAGGTCGCGGCACACCGTGGTTGCCTTGCTGACCGCCAGCAGAAAGCGCTCGAGGGTCCCGGCGCCTTCGGCCAGCTCAAAGCGCAGGCCTTGCGGGTAGCTATAGAACAACGGCCTGGCAAAGGCCAGGCCGCTGAAGATCTGTTGGATTTGCAGTTGTAGAGTCACGTTACCTTCCTGGCTGTCGGCCCCACACTTCAGGGGCCAGAGTCCGTTCAGGCATACTACTGGAAATCAACTGGCTACCGCCACGCTGTCTACTGAAAGGAGTTCACATGGACGTACACTGCACCTCGATCGAAGAAGTTCGCCACCACATCGACGGCATCGACCGCGAACTGGTCGCCCTGCTCGCCCGGCGCGGCAACCTGGTCAACCAGGCGGCGGCGTTCAAGAAAACCCACGACGATGTCCGCGCCCCGGCACGGGTCGAGCAGGTGATCGCCAAAGTGCGCGCCCTGGCCGTGGAGTCCGGCGCATCTGAAGAGGTGGTCGAGCGGGTTTACCGGGCAATGATCGCAGCCTTCATCGATGCAGAGCTCAAGGCGCATGCGGCGCTGTCAGTGCAGCCTGCACCTTAGTTACGATCGCGGGGCGACGCTTCGACTTGCCCCGCGATGCCTCACTCAGTGCGGTGCGCGGGGGATGGTCTTGAGCAGGTCTTCAGGGCTGATGTGGCCCACCACCTGTTGCACGCTACCCGGTTGCGGCAGGCCGAGGATGTGGCCTTTCATCTTGCCGATCACGTGCATTTCGCACGGCTTGCAGTCGAACTTCAGGGTCAGCACTTCATCGCCGTGAATCAGCTGCATCGGCGCGACCTTGGTGCGCACGCCGGTAACGCCCTTGGCCTGCTTGGGGCACAGGTTGAAGGAGAAGCGCAGGCAGTGCTTGGTGATCATCACCGGTACTTCGCCCGGCTCTTCGTGGGCCTCGTAGGCGGCGTCGATCAGCTTGACCCCGTGACGGTGATAGAAGTCGCGGGCCTTCTGGTTGTAGACATTGGCCAGAAACGACAGGTGCGACTCCGGGTACACCGGCGGCGGGTTGGTCTCGGCCTTGCGGCCACCGCGCGGGTGCGCCTGGATACGCGCGGCGGTCAGCGCTTCGATGACCTCGCGGCGCAGCGCCTTGAGCTGCGAGTTGGGGATGAAATACGCCTGCGGCGCATCAAGCTGAACGTCGGTGGCATGGTACTCGGTGGTGCCCAGCTGGCCGAGCAGGTCGCACAGTTGCTCCAGCGCCTGCTCCGGCTTGTTGGCCAAACCGAACGGACCGTCCAGGGCGACGCTGGCACTGATGCCCTCCTCGCTGGTGGCGGTCAGGGCCAGGCGCTGCTCGCTCAACTGCGCGACCCAGGCCAGGCCGATACGGCGCTCGGCCGAGGTCTTCTGCAGGGCCTGCTGCCAGTTGTGGTCAAGGTTGCGGCTCAGCGGATGGTTGGGCCGCAGCTGGTGCATGCCCTTGGGCATCTCGTTGGGCTCGACGCGGTAGCGGTAGCGCTTCTCGCCGTCTTCATCGAACTCGCCTTTTGCCTCGGCGATGTTGGCGCGAAAACCCACCACTTCGCGCTTGACCAGCACATTGAGGCCGTCGCCGTTGGACAGTGGCTCATGGGTGACCACCTGCAGGTCACGCTTGCCGACTTTTTCAACCACGCCCACCGGCAGGCCGGTGAAGGTCGGCGAGTCGAAGGCGCCGATGTCGATCTTGCGCTCGCTGACAAAGTAGTCGGTGCTGCCGCGGTGGAAGGTCTTGTCCGGGTCGGGCAGGAAGAAATGCGCGGTACGCCCGCTGGAGGCGCGGGCCAGGTCCGGGCGGTCTTCGAGCACGGCGTCCAGGCGCTGGCGATAGTAGGCGGTGATGTTCTTCACATAGCCCATGTCCTTGTAGCGCCCTTCGATCTTGAACGAGCGCACACCGGCCTCGACCAGGGCACGGATGTTGGCGCTCTGGTTGTTGTCCTTCATCGACAGCAGGTGCTTCTCGTAGGCGATCACCCCGCCCTTCTCGTCTTTGAGGGTGTACGGCAGGCGGCAGGCCTGGGAGCAGTCGCCACGGTTGGCACTGCGGCCGGTCTGGGCGTGGGAAATGTTGCACTGGCCGGAGAAGGCCACGCACAACGCGCCGTGAATGAAGAACTCGATCGCCGCGTCGGTTTCGTCGGCGATGGCACGGATTTCCTGCAGGTTCAGCTCACGGGCCAGTACCAGCTGGGAAAAGCCGGCCTGGTCGAGGAACTTGGCCCGGGCCAGGGTGCGGATGTCGGTCTGGGTGCTGGCGTGCAGCTCGATCGGCGGGATGTCCAGTTCCATCACCCCCAGGTCCTGGACGATCAGCGCGTCGACGCCGGCATCGTACAGTTCGTGGATCAGCTTGCGCGCCGGCTCCAGCTCGTTGTCGTGGAGGATGGTGTTGATGGTGGTGAACACCCGGGCGTGGTAGCGATGGGCGAATTCCACCAACTGGGCGATATCGCTGACGTCGTTGCAGGCATTGTGGCGAGCGCCGAAGCTCGGGCCGCCGAGGTACACGGCGTCGGCGCCATGCAAAATGGCCTCGCGGGCGATGGCGACATCGCGGGCGGGGCTGAGCAATTCCAGGTGATGCTTGGGCAGGGACATGTTTTTTTAGTCAGGCTGTCACGGTCGAGGCGCGCATTGTAGCGGCGAAACGCCCGATCGGCACCCGTAGCCTGCCCGGTGGCTGTGGGAGCTGGCGCTCCCACACAAACGGTCTCAGGCCTTGGCCGCCATCGCCGTTACTTCCACACGCATGCCTTCCACTGCCAGCGAAGCCACGCCAACCGCGGCACGCACTGGCCAGGGCTTGGCGAAGAAGCGCTGGTAAACCTCGTTGAAAGCAGCACGCTCGGCCATGTCGGTAAGGTAGATGGTCAGGTGCAGGACCCGGTCCATGGAGCTGCCGGCACGCTCCAGGGCGACCTTGAGCGCTTGCAGGGTGCACTCGCTCTGGGCAGTGATATCGCCCAGTTCCAGGCTGCCGTCGGCACGGGTGGGGATCTGGGTCGAGACCAGGATGCCAGCGAAACCGGCAACGTCGGAGGAGATCGACTCGGCGTCCGGGTCGGGGATGAAGCTGATGTCTTGGTTAGCCATGGGTATCTCGTGTCTGGGGAACTAAAAAAGGGCGGTCACCCGCCCCTTTTGCTTACTTGCCGCTGGCCAGCGCTGGCGTGCGCGGTGGCACCAGGCGCTTGGACCCGGTCGATTCAAACGCCGCCGCCAGGCGCAGCAACGACGAATCGTCGTAGGCGCGGCCGGCAAAGGTCAAGCCCACCGGCATGCCGATATCGGCCATCACGCCCATCGGCACGGTCACCGTCGGCACGCCCAGGTGACGAATCGCCAGGTTGCCGTTGGCCACCCACACGCCGTTGCTCCAGGCAATGTCGGCAGACGCAGGATCGACATCGGCGTTGGCCGGGCCAACGTCGGCCACGGTCGGGAAGATCACCACGTCGAGCTTGAGTGCATCCATCCAGTCTTCGAGGTCGATGCGCCGGGTCTTTTCCAGGCCGCGCAGGCCATCCGGCACGGTGCTGATCTGGTCCCACGGGGTGATGCCGCGCTCGGCCATACGCACGTACTCGTCCATGCCAGCGGCCAGGTCGCCTTCGCGGTTGGGCAGCGTGCCCGGATCATGCGGGAAAATCTTCGGCCCGTCGACGTCGACCAGGCGCTTGAGTTGCGGGTCGCCGTTGGCCTGGAGAAAATCATCGAAGGCCCAGGCAGTCAGGTCCCACAGCTCGTGGTGGAGGAACTCCTTGGACACCAGGCCGCGATTGAACACGGTCGGCGCGCCAGGGCGATCACCTTCGCAATTGGACACCAGAGGGAAATCGACTTCGATCACTTGCGCGCCAGCCGCTTCCAGGGCCTTGCGCGCTTGCTCCCAGAGGGCGATCACCGACGCTCGGGTGTTGATCCGCTGCCCGGTCGGGCCGCCGATGCCAGGGGCTTCGCTGGTGCCGGCCTCAGGGTCGGCGTTGATGTACATGCGCGGCACGCCGAAACGCTTGCCCTTGAGCGCGGCGGCATCGGCCGCAAGCTCGTGGTAGGACGCCGGGCGTACCGAGTCGACGCTCGGGATCGGCACCCAAGGCTGCAGGCGCCACAGGTCGCCGCGTTTGTCCGGGTCTTCGGCGACGACGATGTCGAGCACTTCCAGCAGGTCGGCCATGGTCCGGGCAAAGGGCACCACCACGTCCATGGTCGGCGTCAGCGGCCAGTTGCCGCGCACCGAGATCACCCCGCGCGACGGTGTGTAGGCGCACAGGCCGTTGTTCGAGGCCGGGCCGCGGCCGCTCGACCAGGTTTCTTCCGCCAGGCCGAAAGCCGCGAAGCTTGCGGCGGTGGCGGTACCGGCACCGTTGGACGAGCCCGAGGCAAAGGGTGCCGTCAGGTAGTCGGCGTTGTACGGGCTTTCGGCGCGGCCGTAGACCCCGCGCTGCATGCCGCCGTTAGCCATCGGCGGCATGTTGGTCTTGCCCAGGCAGATGGCGCCGGCAGCGCGCAGGCGTTCAATGGTGAAGGCGTCGCGATAGGCCACCAGGTCAGCGAAGGCCGGGCTGCCGGAGGCGGCGGTCAGGCCCTTGACCAGGTAGCTGTCCTTGGCGGTGTAAGGGATGCCGTCGAGCGGACCGAGGGCCTGGCCCTTGGCACGGCGCGCATCGGAAGCCTGTGCTTCACTCAAGGCTTCGGGGTTACGCACCACCACGGCGTTGAGCTTGGTGGCAGTGTTCGGGCCGTCGTAGGCGTCGATGCGCGCCAGGTAGGCTTTAACCAGCTCAACCGCAGTGGTCTGGCCGGACTCGAGCGCAGCGCGCAGCTGGGCAATGGAAACCTCTGTGACTTCGATCATGCTGCTACCGCCGACTGTTGATGGCTGACTGGGTGAAGGCTTCCATCACAAGGGGTCTGGAGCACAGGGACTTGACGAATTTCAAGATGGGTTCTCATAGTTGTTCTCATTGCACGGCATGACGCTGCAGGGTCTGGGCGAATTACCTGAGCGGCCTATTTAGCACCAAAAATGCCCACAGAGGAACGGGGGGCCAGCGGGCAGCGGTGCATTCAGCCGCGTGCGGGGTTGCAAAATCGGGCGGAGCCCTTGCCCGGAGCCAGCCGCCCTGTAAACCCACAGAAGTGCGCAGATGATGAACAGCGAACAGCCACGGGACCCCGAGCCTATGTCACGACGCGCAGCCATCGCTTATGCGACTGGCCTGCCGCTGGCGTTGCTGGGGCTGATTTTCTGGCCGGCCGGGAGCCTTGCCTGGAAGCCCGGTTGGGCTTTCCTCATAGTCCTGGTGGGCGGCTTTGGTGCCAGTGCGCTGCTGCTGGCAAGGGTCAATCCGGTAATCTATCGCGCCCGCAGCCGCTTTCAGCCCGGCACTAAAGGCTGGGACAAGGCGCTGCTGGCGATCATCCTGCCAACGATGGTCGCGGTGCTTCCGGTGGCGGCTCTGGATGCCGGACGTTTCCACGAATCAGCAGTACCTGGTTGGGTGGTATTGCTGGGGTACATCGCTGTACTCAAAGGTATTGCCCTGACCGCCTGGGCCCAGGCGGTCAATCCGTTCTTCGAACCTGGCGTGCGCATCCAGGCCGAGCGCCATCAGCGGGTGATCGACAGCGGCCCCTACCGGTTTGTTCGTCATCCTGGCTACAGCGCAGCGATTACGCTGTTTTTTGGCATGGCGCTGGCACTGGGGTCGTGGTGGGCGCTGCTGCCCGGGACGCTGGCGGCGTTGGTGCTGGTGCTGCGCACGGCATTGGAAGACCGCTTGCTGCGTGCCGAACTGCCAAGCTATGCCGAATATGCCGAGCGGGTACGCTGGAGGCTGGTGCCCGGACTGTGGTGAAGGTAGTCCATATTCAGCTTTACCCCTCCCGACGCCACGAGCATCATGCGCAGTTCGCGCTCACGGAGGACTTCGCACATGTTCAGGGCACTTTTCGACACGCTGTTCAGGCGCACACCTACAGAGGAAGGGTTTGCCCGGACCTTCATCAAGGCCGCCCGTGCCGGCGGCTATGCCGAGACCCTGGACTACCAGGCCGACGAGTTTCGCCTGCGCTACGGCGACAGCGGCTATTTCAACCTGCACAACGCCTACCGCGACTACCTGAACGCCGACAAATCGCGCAAAGCCGATGTGCTTGCCAGTTACCTGCGCGCCTTGATCGACACCCGCAACAGCACAGGGCCGCAACCGCTGGAGCAGGTGAGCCCGCTACTGAGGCCGGTGATCCGCAACCTGGCGATGCTCGAAGAGATCCGCCTGCACCATGTGCGCAGCGAGGGCTGGGACTCGCCCTGCCCGCTGGCCTGGCAGCCGTTCTCGGAGGATTGCGTCACCTTGCTGGCGGTGGACTACCCCGACACCACCTCGACCCAGACCATGGGCCCGCAACAGGACTGGGGCATCACCCTTGAGCAGGCGCTGGCAATCGCCCTCGACAACCTGCGCGACGCCAGCCCCGATGCCTTCGAACAGATCCTCCCGGGGGTGTACCAGGGCGCCTGGCAAGATGGCTACGACACCAGCCGGGTGCTGCTGCCCGACGTGCTGCAGCGCGTGCCGGTATTGGGGCAGCCGGTGTTCATGATGCCCAGCCGCGATGTGCTGATGGTCACCGGTGACAAGGACGCCGAAGGCCTGCGGCAGATGGTCGAGCTGAGCTTTCATGCCCTGGAAAACGGCCGCGCGCAGTCCAGCCGGATCTACACCTACCAGGACCGCCGGATCGTCCCCTTCCAGGTGCAGGACGGGCACCTGCAAGCGCGCCTGGGCGACCTGCAGCGCTTGTTGCACCATGGCCTCTATAGCACGCAAAAAGAGTTTCTCGACAAGATCCACGAAGCCCACCCCGAGGACATCTTCGTCGCCACCCACAGGCTCTACAGCGATGCCGACACCCCCGGCAGCAGCTTCTCGATAGCGGCCTGGACCGAGGGCGTGTTCACTTCACTGCCGAAAACCGACCGGGTGATCCTGGTCCAGCCTCAGGCCGATGGTTCGGCACAAACCCGGGTGGTTGCCTGGCTCGAGGTCGAGTCGCTGCTGGGCGAGCTGCTAAGCAAAGACGGCGAACTCTACCCGCCACGCTTTCGCACCCTCGGCTTTCCCAGCGCCGAGCAGTTGAGCCAGTTGACGCCCATGGGCTGACCCCGCGGCCTACTCGCGTCGTTGACGCTGCACGTCAGCCGCTCAGGCAGACGTGCGCCGCCCGGCGTTCTGGTAAAATTTGCCAACCGCTATCCACCACCAAGTACCACCGCGATGAAGCCCCTGAACCCGCCCCGCCACATTGCGTTCATCGCCTACCCACAGATGGGCCTGCTCGACCTGACCGGTGCGCAAACGGTGTTCTGGGCGGCGTCCAGGGTCATGCAGGCGCGCGGTCTGCCCGGTTACCAACTGCATACCGCAAGCCTGGAAGGCGGCCTGGTGCCCAGTGCCGAGGGCCTGGCCGTGGATACCTCGCGCCTGGAGCAACTGGCCGCCGTGGCCATCGACACCTTTATCGTCCCCGGCGCCCCGGCGATCTGCCAGACCCTGGACCACTACAGCACCCTCACCAACTGGCTGCACGCCAATGCCGCGCGGGCCCGGCGTATCGCCTCGGTGTGCAGCGGGGCCTTTCTGCTGGCCAAGGCCGGCCTGCTCGACGGGCGCCGCGCCGCCACCCACTGGGCCATGTGCGACACCCTCAAGCAGGCATTCCCGGCCATCGAGGTGGATGCCGATGCGATCTTCATCCAACAGGGTACGGTATGGACGTCGGCCGGGGTCAGCGCCGGCATCGACCTGGCCCTGGCCCTGGTAGAAGCCGACTGCGGTCGCGAGGTCAGCATGGCCGTAGCCCGCGAGCTGGTGGTGTACCTCAAGCGCCCGGGCGGCCAGGCCCAGTACAGCACCCTGCTGCAGTCACAAAGCCAGGACGCCGCAGCGTTTGAGCACCTGCACCTGTGGCTGAGCGAAAACCTCGGCGACCCGCGCCTGAACGTCGAGCGCCTGGCCGAACAGGCGTGCATGAGCCCGCGCAACTTCACCCGCATGTACAAGCTCAAGACTGGCCGTACGCCGTCCAAGGCCATCGAACTGTTCCGCCTGGAAGCCGCCCGGCGGCTGCTGGAAAGCTCGACCGGCAACATCGAGCAGGTCGCCCGCCAGTGTGGTTTTGCCGATGAGGAGCGGATGCGCAGCACCTTCCAGCGCCATCTGTCGATCTCGCCGCGCGACTACCGCAGCCGCTTCAGCGGCACCGCCTGACCCGCCTGGCCGAAACTCAGGGGTATTTGGCCTGGGGCCGCCGCCGCCCTGCCCTTACGATTGCGCCATCGGCAGTCAACCGTAGCGGTTGATGCCCCGTGGTCATTCGTCGTCAGGAGCTCTCCCATGCAACAGCACATTCTGGTTATCGGCGCAGGTTTTGCCGGCGTCTGGAGCGCCTTGAGCGCGGCGCGGCAGTTGGACTTGCATGACCGTCAGGACGTCACCGTCTCGGTACTCGCCCCGCAGGCCGAGTTACGCATGCGTCCTCGCTTCTACGAGGCCGACGCGCATACGCTGTTCGCACCGCTGGGCGCGTTGTTCGAGGCGGTTGGCGTGCGCTTTGTCAAAGGCTCGGCAACGGCTATCGATGCCCAGGCGAAAACCGTCGGCTACCGCAACGAAACCGGCACCCTGCAGCAACTGCGCTACGACCGCCTGGTCCTGGCGGCGGGCAGCCAACTGATGCGCCCGAACCTGGCCGGCATGCACCAGTACGCCTTCGATGTCGATGAACTCGAATCGGCAGTGCGCCTTGAGCAGCACCTCAATAGCCTCAAGTCCCAACCCTTGAGCCTTGCGCGCAATACCGTGGTGATCGCCGGCGGTGGCTTTACCGGGATCGAAACCGCCACCGAAATGCCTGCGCGTTTGCGAGCGGCACTGGGGGATGACAGCGAAGTGCGGGTGATCATTGTCGACCGCGCCAGCAAGGTGGCTGCGGCCATGGGCGAGGCTATTGCCCCGGCGATTGTCGAGGCCAGCGAACAGCTGGGCATCGAGTGGCTGCTTGATGCCACAGTGGAGTTGGTCGATGCTCACGGCGTGACCCTGGCCGATGGCCGGCGGATCGACGCCAGCACGGTGATCTGGACCGTCGGTTTTCGCGCCAACCCGCTGACCGAACAGGTGCCCGGCGAGCGTAACGGCCAGGGGCGCCTGCAGGTCGATGCCAACCTCAAGGTCATCGGCCAGGAGCATGTCTATGCCGCAGGCGATGTCGCCTACGCCGCCACCGATGAGCTGGGCAACTACTCGCTGATGTCCTGCCAGCACGCCATCGCCCTCGGCCGCCACGCCGGCAACAATGTCGCCGCCGACCTGCTCGGGGTCGCACCGCTGGCCTACCGCCAGCCCAAGTACGTGACTTGCCTGGACCTGGGGGCCTGGGGCGCGGTGTTCACCGAGGGTTGGGACCGTCAGCCAAAGTTGCTGAAGGCAGAAGCCAAGGCTCTCAAGGCCCAGATCAACACCGTGTGGATCTACCCACCGGCTGCGGATCGCGCCGCCGCCCTGGCCGCCGCCGACCCGCTGATTCCGGTGGCCTGACGTGCGGGGGCTGGATAAAAGCGGCACAAAGCGCCATCCTCCCCGCCTTTTGCCCGCGCGCCTGACCTGCCAAGGAGTTTCCCATGCACGACCTGCCACTTGCCGCCGCCGACTTCGAGTTCCTCGAAGCCACCTTGCAGAGGTACGGCGATGACCATTCGGTGCTCAACGCCTCGGAGCTCGACGGTTATTTCACCGCGCTGGTTTCGAGCCCGGTGCAGGTGGACATCAGCGAGTGGTTCCCGGCCATCTGGGGTGGGCAGAACCCGGAATGGCAAAGCGCGCAGGAGTGCCAGCGCTTTGTCGAGCTGTGTGCCCGTCATTTGAACAGCCTGGCGACCCAGCTGGTTGAGGCGCCGCAGGCGTTTGCGCCACGTCTGGAGCAGACTGAACACCTGGGCCAGCCACTGCCGCTGGCGGAGGAATGGTGCTTTGGTTACCTGCGCGGCATGGCCATCGCCAACTGGCCTGCGCTACCGGTGCCACAAGCGCAGGCGTTGCAGGTGATTACCGGGTGGGCCGAACAGGATGAATTCGAGCTGCCGGCGGATCTGGACGTGACCTTGCACCGTCAGCGGGTAGTGGCGATTGCCCCGGCGGCGCGGGCGTTGCATGACTACTGGTTGGCGCAGCGCTAGAACGTTTGTGCCTGTGTCGCCTGGATTGCGACCGCTGTGGGAGCTGGCCTTGCCGGCGATGAGGCCGGTACAGCCAGCACATCAGGTGTCGCCTGGATTACGAACGCTTCGCGCTCGATCGCTGGCAAGGCCAGCTCCCACAGGTTCGGCGCTTTACCTGTAGGAGCGGGCTTGCCCCGCGATGAGGCCAGTACAGCCAACACATCAGGTGTCGCCTGGATTACGAACGCTTCGCGCTCGATCGCTGGCAAGGCCAGCTCCCACAGGTTCGGCGCTATACCTGTGGGAGCGGTGCCCCTCCCTGCCTCAGCTCACTTGAGGTCAAACCGATCCAGGTTCATCACTTTCGTCCACGCAGCAACGAAATCCTTGACGAACTGTTCCTTGGCGTCGGCACTGGCATAGAACTCCGACAGCGCCCGCAGCTGCGAGTTGGAACCAAACACCAGGTCAACCCGGGTGCCGGTCCACTTCAACGCGCCGGTCTTGCGATCACGCCCTTCGAACGCGTCGTTGGCCGCCGACACCGGCTTCCATTCCACATCCATGTCCAGCAGGTTGGCGAAGAAGTCGTTGCTCAGCGTGCCCGGCCGCTGGGTGAAGACGCCGTGCTTGCTCTGCCCGACATTGGCCCCCAACACCCGCAGGCCGCCCACCAGCACGGTCATTTCCGGGGCACTCAGGGTCAGCAGTTGCGCCTTGTCAATCAACAGGGCCTCGGCCGGTACCCGGTAGCTGCTCTTGAGGTAGTTACGGAAACCATCGGCAACCGGCTCAAGGAAGCCGAACGATTCGACATCGGTCTGCTCCTGGGAAGCATCCATGCGGCCCGGGGCAAACGGCACGGTAATAGTGACCCCGGCGTTTTTCGCCGCGTGTTCAACCGCCGCGCTACCCGCCAGTACGATCAGGTCGGCCAGGGAGATTTTCTTGCCACCGCTCTGGGCGCTGTTGAAGTCATTCTGGATGCCTTCAAGGGTGCTCAGGACCTTGACCAGTTGCTCCGGTTGGTTGGCCTGCCAGGATTTCTGCGGTGCCAGGCGCAGGCGCCCACCGTTGCCCCCCCCGCGCTTGTCGGAGCCGCGGAAGGTCGACGCCGACGCCCAGGCGGTAGCCACCAGTTCGGCCACCGACAACCCCGAAGCCAGCAGTTTGGCTTTAAGGGCGCTGACATCGCTGTCGTCGACCAGGGCATGGTCAACGCTGGGGATCGGGTCTTGCCACAGCAACTCCTCGTTGGGCATTTCCGGGCCCAGGTAACGCGACAGCGGGCCCATGTCGCGGTGGATCAGCTTGTACCAGGCACGGGCGAAGGCATCGCTCAACTGCTCGGGGTTTGCCAGGAAGCGCCGGGCGATTTTCTCGTAGATCGGGTCGAAGCGCAGCGACAGGTCGGTAGTCAGCATGGTCGGGTTGCGCCGCTTGGACGGGTCGTGGGCATCGGGAATGATCCCGGCCCCCGCGCCGTTCTTCGGCGTCCACTGGTTGGCCCCGGCCGGGCTCTTGGTCAGTTCCCAGTCGAAGCCGAAGAGGTTCTCCAGGTAGTTGTTGCTCCAGCGGGTCGGCGTGGTGGTCCAGGTCACTTCCAGGCCGCTGGTGATGGTGTCGGCGCCCTTGCCGGAGCCAAAGCTGTTGCGCCAGCCCAGGCCCTGTTCTTCAAGGCCGGCGGCTTCCGGTTCCGGGCCGACGTTGTCGGCGGGGCCGGCGCCATGGGTTTTGCCGAAGGCATGACCGCCGGCAATCAGGGCCACGGTTTCTTCATCGTTCATGGCCATGCGCGCGAAGGTTTCGCGGATATCCGTGGCGGCGGCGACCGGGTCGGGGTTGCCTTCCGGACCTTCCGGGTTGACGTAGATCAGCCCCATTTGCACGGCGGCCAGGGGGGTCTCCAGGTTGCGGCCTGCTTCACCGGGTTCCTGCATCGCCTGCGGGCCTTTGCCGTAGCGGATATCGCCCCCCAGCCATGTGCTTTCCGAGCCCCAGTACACGTCTTCATCCGGCTCCCAGACATCCGGGCGGCCGCCGGAAAAACCGAAGGTCTTGAAGCCCATGGATTCCAGCGCCACGTTGCCGGCGAGCACGATCAGGTCGGCCCAGGAAATAGTGCGGCCATACTTCTGCTTGATCGGCCACAGCAGCCGCCGGGCCTTGTCCAGGCTGACGTTGTCGGGCCAGCTGTTGAGCGGGGCGAAACGTTGTTGACCGGAGCCCGCGCCGCCACGGCCGTCACCGGTGCGGTAGGTACCGGCGCTGTGCCAGGCCATGCGGATGAACAGCGGCCCGTAATGGCCAAAATCCGCTGGCCACCAGTCCTGGGAATCGGTCATCAGCGCATGCAGGTCTTGTTTGAGGGCTTGAAAGTCCAGGCTGTTGAAGGCCTCGGCATAGTTGAAGGCATCGCCTTGGGGATCGGACTGCGGCGAGTGCTGGTGGAGGATCTTCAGGTTCAGTTGGTTCGGCCACCAATCGCGGTTCGTCGGACCACCGCCAGCAGCATGACTGAACGGGCATTTCGATTCAGTAGACATGGGTGAGCTACCTTTGTATCCAGCGTTTTAGTTATCTCCACATCAGGTCCGGCCGGCACATGCCAGCACATCTTCAAGGCTAGTCCCGCCCCCGGTAGTCAGCAAATAGACGCAGTATTACCCGTCGATAGCCATAATCTCTTATACCAACCCCAGGGACGGAGCAGATCGTAGGTGTAGCCGCCTCCCCCTGAGGTCATGATCATGAACAGCCGTGCGCATCGCACCGCCTTCCACGAAGCAGGCCATGCCCTGGCCTTCTGGTGGAACGGCCTGGCGATCAAGCGGGTGACGGTGCGCACCCGCGCCGAAGCGCTGATCGGACCGATGGTTGATTTGCGTGGCAACCTGCAAGCGGTCAAGGGCCTGGTCGAGGCCGACTACCTGGTGCCATTGCCTGCCTTCGAGCCCCCGGGGATCGCCGAGTATCTGCCGTCGATGATCGAGCTGATCGAACGCGATCTGCTCAACTGCTTTGCCGGGCCGGTGGCCGAAGCGGTCTATCGGCATTGCGCCGTTGATCGCTTCCTCACCACCAGCGGTGCCGGCGACCTGCGCCGGGCCCATGAACTGATTGCCCTGCTGCCCGCGCGCAAGTTGCTGGATGCCGAGCCGGTGGCGCTGGTGCGTTGTCACTGCCTGGTGCGGCGTTACTGGCCGGCGTTGCGCGCGCTGGCCGAGCAGCTGCGCGAGCGCGGAGCGCTGGATGGCGACACGCTGATCGCGCTGCTTTGCCAGTTGACCGGCGAGACGCCACAACGGCTCAGCAATCCGCTGACACCCCTGGATCTGCCATCACGCCGCGGTAGGAGCGGCGGTGCGACGCCTCGACTCGCCCCGCAATAAGCGCTTCAGCCCACCGACGGCACCTTTACCGGCTGGCCATGCTGACGGGTGGTGATGATGCCGATAAAGGAAATCACCAGCGCAAGGCCGATGGTGGTGGTCACCTCGGCACGGTGCTCAGGGGTCACCAGCATGACCCCGAGCGCTGCGCTGATGAACGCGATGACCAGGTAGGTCAGCCAGGGGAACAGCCACATGCGAAACGTCAGCTCGACCTTCTGCTTGAGCAGCATCCGGCGCATGCGCAACTGCGACACGGCAATCACCAGGTACACCAGCAGGGCAATGGCACCGGAGCTGGCCAGCAGGAACTGGAACAAGCCGGCCGGGGCAAAGTGACTGACCACGGTGATCACTGCGCCCAGCACGGTGCTGGCGATGACCGCAGCGCGTGGTACGCCAACGGCCGAGGTCAGCTTGACCTGCCGGGGCGCTTCACCGCGCTTGCCCAGGGAAAACAGCATGCGCGAGGCAATGTAGATCGAGGAGTTCATGCAACTGGCCACTGCCACCAGCACCACCACATCCATCATCAGCTTGGCGTGGGGGATGTTCATCAGCTCCAGGGCGCGCTGGTAAGAGCCCACCGACGCCAGTTGCGGGTCGTTCCAGGGCACGATGGAAATGATCACGGCAATCGACAGCAGATAGAACACACCGATGCGCCAGATCACCGAGCGGGTGGCCTTGGCGATGTTCCTCGCCGGGCTCTGGGATTCGGCAGCGGCAATGGTCACCGCCTCCGTGCCGATAAAGCTGAACATCACCGTGATGAACGCACCGACCACCGCCGACACGCCGTTGGGCGCAAACCCGCCCTGGGTTTCGAGCAAACGGCTCAGGCCGCTGACCTCGCGCTCCGGCACCCAGCCCATCAGCACGGCTGCACCGAGGGAGATGAAGGCGATGATCGCCACGACCTTGAACAGCGCGAACCAGAACTCGAACTCACCGTACTTGGCCACGCTGAACAGGTTGGTCGCGGCCAGGACGATGATCGACAACAGGGCAAACAGCCAGGTATCGACCATGGGCAGCCAGTTGTTCAGCACATGCCCGGCGGCCAGGGCCTCGATGGGGATCACCAGCACCCAGAACCACCAGTACATCCAGCCGATGGTAAAGCCGGCCCAGGGCCCGATGGCCTGGTCGGCATAGGTCGAGAACGAGCCGGTATCGGGGTTGGCCACGGCCATCTCGCCGAGCATGCGCATCACCAGGATGACCAGCAGGCCGGACAGCACATAGGCCAGGATCGCCGCGGGCCCGGCGGCGGCAATCGCATGCCCGGAGCCGACGAACAAGCCGGCGCCAATGATGCCGGCGATGGAAAGCATGGTGACATGGCGCGGCTTGAAACCCTGCGCCAACTGACCGCTCGAATCCTTGGAGCCCAGGCTGATCATTATATTTATTCTCTTGTGATCGGAACGCATGGCATTGACTGCTGGCGTCACCTTACCTGTGCTGCTTGACGGCGGATTTGCCTGAGCGCGCCGTTCGCTGTGTCTGATCTCGCCATGAAACGTTCGTGCCAGCTCAGTGCAACGCCCGCGTCACCAGGAAATTAACCAACTCCGGCTCGTCGTCCAGTTCGATCGAACGAACCGGGCGCGGCAGGTTGTCGAGCACTGTGCGCCAGAAGGCGTGGGCGGTTTCGTCCTGCTCGTAGTAACGCACCAGCCACTGGTTCTGCCCGCTCGCCAGCACCTGGCTGGCCAGGGCGCTGGCGATGCCTTTGCGCCGGTAGCGCTTGAGGATGAACAGGTCGGCCAGTTCCAGGGCATCGAGGCCGGGCAGCTCGCTGCGTTCGATCAGCAAAAAGCCTGCGATGTAGCCGTCGACCAGGATCAGGTTGGCGCTCCACTGCGGCTCTTGCCAGTAGCGTTGCAAGTGCTCGTCGTGGACGTAGAAACGGCCGTCGACCTCGACGTCTTCCTGCTCCCAGTCCGAAGACTCGTAGGCGTAGAACTGGTAAAGGTTGCGGATCAGCTCAGCCTGCTCGGGGCCGGTTTGCAACAGTTCGACAGTGAGGTCGCTCATGACAGGACCTCATACAGCGGAAGAATCGACGGCATTGGTATCTCGATAATTGAACGAACAGCGCGTTTTGCGGGCGCTATTGTTTACAAAAGCCGGGGCCAATGCCATCGCTAAAACGCGTTACCTGGCCGGCAGCGCGGCGACCGCGTCGATTTCGATCTGCATGCCATCCAGAGCCAGGCGCGGCACCGGGATCAGCGTGCAGGTCGGGGTCATGTTGGCGCCCCAGGCGCGCTGGGCTTCGGCGCCCCACAGGTGCAGCTTGCTTTCGTCGTGGTCGACGATCAGCAGGGTCAGCTTGAACACATCGGCCAGGGTTGCGCCTTTTGACGCCAGGGCGATCTGCAGGTTGGCCAGGGCCTGGCGCGCCTGTTCGGCAAAATCGCTGGACAGCCGGCCCTCGAGGTCTTCCCCGCCCTGCCCCGCGATGTACAGCAGCCGGGCATTGGCGGCGACCTCGGCGACATGGGAGTAGGCATTGGCACTGGGGTCGTAGAGGCCTTCGGGGTTGGACAGGTGGAAAGCTGCGGTCATGGTGCTGCTCCGAATGGTTGGAGCGGCGAGTATCAAACCTCGACCTAAGTAGAGGTCAAGCCTGATGTTACCAGCGCTGCGCGCTGGATCGCTGGCAAGCCAGCGATGTGGGCTGCAGCGGGTAAAGTCTCATTGCTCATGGCTCGCCCTCCTCAAGGTTCAATGATGACTGCCGTGTTAATGTAGCCCTTCGCACGGATTCGACCAGAGAGCAGACATGCCCATAGACCTACCTGAAACCATCCGCCCGCTGTTCATTGCCGCCGGCTGGCCTGCCCAAGTGACTGCCCCAGAGGCGGACATCGGGCCCAACGGCCACCCCGCCAACGACTTGCTCAGGGCGTTCAATGGCCTGTGCGTCGGCCACTGCGGCGCCGGTGAAGAATGCGCCGCCGGCGACATCGAGTTCAGGGCCAAGCCCGGCCTGCACGACGAAAAAGTCATCGTGGCGATGCAACGCAAGCTGAACACAACCCTGGTGTGCATCGGCGATGTGCACCACGGCCATGGCGCGCTGTTTGTCGACAGCCGGGGCGCCTGCTACCTCATGAGCCAGGTGCACGACGCCTTCTGGCTGCAGGGAAACACCTTCGCCGTTGCCGCAGAAGGCCTGTTGCTGGGCCGCAAGTCACAAACACAACTGCTGTGAAATTCAGGCGCAAATAAGGCAAATTGCTGGCCCCCTGCTACCCGCTTCGTAGGCAAACTCGCTTTCTTTTCAGCGAGTTAGGTAGGTGCTATGCGGGCTTATGGATTGACCCTGGCAGCGTTTTTTCTCGTCGCACTCCCGCTCGGCGCCCAGGCCAAGGCCTTGGGCAACAATGACCGCTACATGTGCAGTTGGGGTTCGGACATCGCCGCCGGCGCCCAGCAATCGAAGCTTTCCGGGGTGACCCTGTACGCTGCGCGCAAGCGCCTGCAGGTGCGCAAATTCACCAAGCCGTGGATGCGCATGACCGCCATGGGCATCACCGAGCAGACCTACAACAGCCAGTCACGCCTCAAGCCTGCGGCCATCAAGCAGACTTACTACGAGCAATGCGTCAGCCATGCGCTGGCGCGGCGCTGAACACGCCGGCTGCTTCGAGGGTTTCAATCAGCCGCTCCGGCCACACCGTGTCGGTGGTTTGCCGCAGTTCCTCGGCCGACCACCAGCGATGATCGGCCATTACCTCGACCTCCGAAGGCGTCCATCCCTGGCGGCACAGTTGCTGGTCCTGCGCCTGGATCAGGTAGTACTGCTCGACCGAAGTGACCCACTCGCCGCTGGGCAACTGCATGGCGAAACGACGCTCGTTCAAGGGTACGCCCACGGCGTCGACCTGGATGCCGGTTTCTTCGCGTAGCTCACGAATCGCGGCTTGCTCGAAAGTTTCGCCCTCCTCCACCCCGCCCCCCGGTGTTGCCCAGTAATCGTCGCCGGCCAGCGCGCCGTTGCGATGGACGAAGCGAAACAGCAACACGCTTCGGGAGGGGCTGATGACCAAAAGCCGGGCTGATTTTCGTTCACGCATCGTGGTGTTCCTGTCCTTGGTTTATGATCGCGGGCGAGATTCTACCGGGCTCCAAGGATGAACAACGACAAAGCTGCGCTGACGACCATTGATTATCACGGCAGCTGCCTGTGCGGCGCCATCAACTATCACATCAACACCCAGATCAAGGCCGTCACCCATTGCCATTGCAGCCAGTGCCGCAAGGCTCATGGCGCGGCCTTTGCCACTTACGGCAGCGTACCTGTTGCGGCCTTGAGCTGTAGCGACCCGCAGGGTGCATTGCGGGTGTTCAAGTCATCGCCAACGGTCAATCGCAGCTTTTGCTCAGCCTGCGGAACGCGTTTGTTCTGGGCCAATGCCAGTGGCGATTATCCGGACTGGGTCAGCGTTGCGCTGGGTACCCTGGACACACCTTTCGAACCTGCCCGGCAAAAGCATGTGCATGTGCAATCCAAAGCCTGCTGGGTGGTGATTGGCGATTCGTGGCCGCAACACCAGTAACCGGGAAAACTTCAAGTCAAGGACGCACCATGTATCGTTTGTTTTACTCCAGCATCGGCCTGTTGATGGCGCTGGCGACGACGGCTCAGGCGAGCAGCCTCTGCCCTGGCGCCAACACCGAAGTGCAGATGCTTGAATGCATGCAGCAGTCGTTGAAAAAATCCGATCGGCAATTGAATGAGCTCTATCAGGCCTTGGTCGCACGCTTCAAGGCGGAGGGTTCGGCACCCGGACAACCCACCCAGGACCTGGCACTGAAAAAAGCCCAGCGCGCCTGGATTGCCTTTCGTGATGCCAGTTGCGAATTCGAGACCTACGAGTCCGTTGGCGGCAGTGGCTTTGCCACGATCCATACCCACTGCTTGCTGAAACAGACACAAGCCAGAATCCAGTACCTGAAGCAAGTAACCGACATGCCCTGAAGGTTCAGACCGGCAGGCTGGCAGCCTCGCTTTGCAGGGCTGCCTGCACCGCCGGCCTGGCCGCTACACGCTCGACATAGCCAGCCAGCGCTGGCCATTGCGCGATATCGATAGCGAACACCGGCAACCAGCCCAGCACAGTGAACAGGTAGGCATCGGCAATGCTGAAGTTGCCCCGCAGGTAGTCATTGCAGCCCAGCATCTCGCTCAAGTAGTCCAGGCGCTTGAACAGCTTGTCGCGAAAGATCACCTTGGCCGCCTCCGGCAGCTCGGCGTTGAACAACGGCGCGCTGCCGGCATGGATTTCCGAACTGATGAAGTTGAGCAGCTCCTGCAGTCGCGAGCGTTCCCAGCTGCCATTGGCCGGCGCCAACCTGATCTCGGGCTTGAGGTCGGCCAGGTACTGGAGAATGGCCGGGCCCTCGGTCAAGACCTCGCCGTTGCCCAACACCAGCGCGGCTACGTAACCCTTGGGGTTGATGGTGTGAAAGTCGCGGCCGTCGGCGCTGCGTTTGCTCTGGTTGTTGACCCGCACCAGCTCGAACGGCAGGCCGAGTTCGCGCAGGATGATATGCGGCGCCAGCGAGCAGGCATTGGGGGCGAAGTAGAGTTTCATCGGGCGTCTCCTGACAGTGTCGAGCGACACAGGATCAGCCCGCGCATGCCCAAGGTAAACTTAGGGTCTTACAAACTGATCATTAGCAGCACTTATGTCAGGCTGCGCTTTCCCCTACCGGAACTTCAACGCCAAGCATGGCCTTGTGCACATGCCTGAGCAGCGCCTGGGCGGCAGGCGACGGCGGCTGTGCTGACGAACCGACCAGCCCGAAACGTCGGTAGATTGGCGGATCCAGGTCATACACCCGTAGCCAGCGCGGGTCTTCGGGCAGCGTCGAGGCCGGCACGATCGACACGCCCAGGCCCTCGCCCACCAGCGCCAACGCCGTGTTCCAGCCGCGCACCGTCAGGCGCACATTGCTCAGGTTCAGCCCCGCCTGTTGCACCAGGCTCTGGCCATGCAAGTGACAGCCGCCCGTGGCGACAATGAACGGCTCATCGACCAGCTCGGCAAGCCCGAGCGGGCTCAGGCTCCCGCGCCGGGCCAAGGGGTGGTCAAGGGGAATGGCGGCCACCCAGCGGTCATGCCCGAGCATCACCGGCGAACGTTCTGCCTGCGGGTTCATCACCACGCCCAGGTCGATATCACCCGAAGCCAGCCAGCTTTCGACCTCCTCGTCGGTGCCCTCCAGGCAGATCACCTCGATGCCCGGGTGCAGGCGCTTGAAAGTCTGCAACAGCGGCGGCAGCACCGAGGCGAACACGGACGGGAACGTCGCCAGGCGGATGCGCCCCAGGTGGCAACCACGGCTGGCATCGACCAGGTTCTGGATCGACTCAAGCTCGGCAATCATCCGCCGCGCGCGGACCAGCACCTGCTCGCCCAGCGCGGTAACGCTGGTGCGCTTGCGCTCGCGCACGAACACCTTGACCCCCAGTGCCTCTTCCATCTGGCTGATCGCCTGGCTGGCGCCGGACTGGGTAATGCCGAAGGCCTCGGCGGCACGGGAGACATTGCCGGCATCGGCCACGGCCACCAGCAACTTCCAGTGCATCAGGTTCATCATGATCGTGGTCTTCCTGGCAGCCAACACGGCGCCGTCGATCTTAGCGCCGTTGGACAAGCGCACAAAGCCCACCATACTGAGTCGTCACTGCGGACAAGTACGCCCGCAGCCTACCCAAGCTTATCTGCGAAATAAGGAGTTCCCATGGCAGGTTGGTTCGAGTTGAACACCAGCAGTGACGGTCAGTACCGCTTTGTCCTCAAGGCGGGTAATGGCGAAATCATTCTTACCAGCGAGTTGTACAAGGCCAAAGGCTCAGCCGAAAGCGGCATCGCCTCGGTCCAGGCCAACAGTGGCGTGGACGAGCGCTACGAGAAAAAAGAGGCCAGCAACGGCAAGTTCCACTTCAACCTCAAGGCCGCCAATCACCAGGTCATCGGCACTAGCCAGATGTACGCATCGACGCAGTCGCGCGATGCCGGCATCGCCTCGGTGAAGAGCAACGGCAGCAGCAAGACCATCAAGGACAACACCTGAGTCCGAACCGTCAGCGGGCAGTGATGCCCGCTGCCTCACACTTGATACTCGACCCGATCCGCCTCCACCGGCGTCGGCACTTCCCAGCGAAAATACATGCGTTCGATGTCCTTGTTGCGCAGCGTGGTGTCCCGGCGGGCATTGCGGCGCATCAGCTCGCGCTCGCTTTGTTCCAGGTACACCAGTTGCACGTCGGCGTCATAGCTGTAGAGCAGGTCGAGGGTCTTCTTGCGCATCTGCTGCGACAGGTGCGTGCTGTTCCACACGAAAGGTTCACGGCGGCGCAGCAAGGCCTTGGCCTTGTCGATGGCGTACTGCGCCACCGGCCCCTTGTCGCCGTGGCTCAGGCCCAGTTCCTGGCGGGCATCGTCGAACGACACCACGGCCAGGTCAGCCGCATGCTGGCTGACCCAGGTGTCCTTGCCGCTGGCCGGCAGCCCCGCCAGCACGATCACCTGCGAACCCTGCACCTCACGGTACAGGCTGTACTGCGGCAGCACCGAGGCCCCGCGAAAGTAACTGCGCCGGGTGTAGTCGTCGGCAAAGGCCTTGGGTTGATCCAGGCAGCCCTCCTCCTCGGCCAGCAGGCGGAACACTTCGATGTCGTCGAGTACCCCCTGCTTGCCGGCAAAGCCGCGGCCCTGCATGTCGGCGCTGGCCACTGCGCAGAGCATCCACAGCGGCAACTCCCACGACAGGCGATGGAGGATCTGCTCGGCCGAACGCCCGCTTTTGTCCCCTGCCAGGGCAAAGAACGGCAACTGGTGCACGCTGATGATCCGGCAGATGGTTTCGCGCAGCTCAAACGGCACACCGGCCTGCCACAGCAGGATTCGCGCATCCACCGCTCCCCGGCGTGAGTGCCCGGGCTGGCCGACCTTGCCGGTGATTTCATCGATCACCGTGCACGACGGCTTGGCGATGTCGTGCAGGACTGCGGCGTAGAACAGCACGAACTGCTGCTCGGGGGTGGCGCGTTGGTATACCGGGTCGGCGAGCAAGGCATCGACCACCATCATGGTGTGGGTCCAGACGTCGCCTTCCTGGTGGAAGACCGGGTCCTGGGGGGTTGCCGCCAAGGCGCGCAGCGACGGAATCGCCTCGAGCAGCGCCGGGTAGTCGACCGCGCGGCCGGGGCTGGGCATCAGCCCTTGCAATGTGTTCATGTCCATATCATTCAACTCCTTGTTCGGCCGCCGCAAGGCTGGCCCAGGTGACCTGGGGCTCGGGTGCATACAGGTCGACACCGGCTGCCAGCAGATTGGGGATGTACGGCTGGCGCAGGTGGTGTTCATCGGCTTCGAGGATGGCCTGGACGAAGTCGTGGCGCACCCATTTGATCCGCCCGGTGGTGTGCTCGGCGGTTTCGATTTTCAGGTACAGGCCCTCCATCAAATCGGAGCGGTCGCCCTGGTTCCAGGCCTTGGCAAAGTCCAGTTGCTGGCGGGCGATGACCTCGGCGAAGGCGGCCTTCCAGCGCCGCGACTTGGCTTGGGAATGGCCGACCAGGGCGAGCAGATCCTTCAGCCGTGGCGGCGCAATGCCTTCGAACAGCACCGGCACCGACAACACCGGACCACCCGCGAGCAACTGCTGGCGCCGCGCCGTGGAGAGGAACACCTGCTCCTCGCGGTCCCAGATATCGAACTCGAAGAACAGGTGCGGCAACTGGTCGTAGAACACGCTGTGGCGCTTGCTCATCACCTCGCCGAACAGCACGTAACGGTCTTCCAGGTGCTCGAGCAGCCAATCTTCATGACAGGCCGCCCATTGCTTGAACTGGCTGAACTGGCGCTCGCGGCTACCGCCGGCCAGGTAATGGCCACGGGACTGCAACAGCAGCTCGCCGGCGGCGGAAAAACTGATCGCGGCATTGGCGCCGTCGAGTTTTTCCTCGACCACCAGGTACTGGCCGTTCAAGCGGCTATAGGACAACTGGTCATGATCGCTATCGCCGGCTTGCAGGCGAGAACTTTGCAGGTGCGGGGTGCGCGGGTATTTGTACAGGTCGAGCTGTGCGAGCTCGCGGATATCGAGTGTCATGGGTCTTCTCCAAAAGGGGGAAAACCGACGACAGCGGGCAGGTGAAAGTGCGTGCGCAGGCAGGCACCAACAGGCTTAAACGTCCGTCGTCGGCATCAGGCGTGTTGGTTGGCGTGGGGCACTGGCTTCACCTAAATAATGAGGGGTGGGTCTGAGGGTGCGGATTGGAAACGAGATGGGGGTGGGCTGTCAAGCACTATGCAGTCTGGGATGGCCTCATCGCGGGTCAAGCCCGCTCCCACAGGTCCGGTGCATGCAGATCCACTGTGGGAGCGGGCTGGACCCGCGATGCTCAGGCCGACTGGCGCTGCGCGTTTTTCAGCGCACCGCCCTTCGCGCTTTTACGCTCATGCCCCTGGCGCAAACGCAGCGCCGCCAACGCCGCCACCACCAGCACCACGGCGATGAACTTCAGGCCGTTCACGGCATTGCCGGAGCTCTGCTCGATCATGCCCATCAGCGACGGCCCGAAGAACCCGCCCAGCAGCCCGCAGGAGTTGACGAAGCCCAAGCCGCCCGCCAGCGCCGCGCCTTTTAGGCGCGAGGCCGGGTACAGGAAGATGATCGACTGCACGACAAAGAACATCACTGCCGAGAGGCAAAAGCCCAGCAGGCTGATCACCGGCCCCGCCTGGGAGGCGATGGCCAGGCCCAGGGCCATGGTCAGCAAACCGCTGACCAGAATCCGCCGCGCCCGCTGCGCGCTGCTGGCAAAACGCGGCAAGACGATCGCCCCTGCCGCCGCCGCAAGCCAGGGCAAGGAGGTGAGAAAGCCGATCTGCACCACGCTCAGGTCACCGTACTTGCCGATGATGCCCGGCAGGAAAAAGATCACCGTGTAGATGGTGATCTGGTGGCAGAAGTAGACAAAGATCGCCAACAGGATCTGTGGCGTCAGGCATTGCTTGAATGAATGCCCACTGTGGCCCGCGCCCTCCTCGGCCTCGCTGGCCAACTGGCGCTCGATCTGCTCGGCTTCTGCCGGGCTCAGCCATGGCGCCTTGCTCGGCCGGTCGGGCAGTTTCTTCCATACCACGTAGGCGAAGAACACCGCCGGCAGGCCTTCGAGCATGAACATCCACTGCCAGCCGTGCCAGCCCATCAGGCCGTCCAACTGCATCAGCGCGGCGCCCAGCGGCCCGCCGATGATGTTGGCAAAACACACGCCGAGCAGGAAGTAACCGGTGGCGCGGGCGCGTTGCTCGCGGCCGAACCAGTAGGTCAGGTAGAGCATCACCCCGGGGAACAGGCCGGCCTCGGCGATCCCCAGCAACAGGCGCAGCACGTAGAACGAGGTCTCGCCCTGGACGAAGGCCATGGCTGCGGAGATCAGGCCCCAGGTCACCATGATCCGGGCAATCCAGAAGCGCGCGCCGACCTTGTGCATGATCAGATTGCTGGGCACCTCCGACAGCGCATAGGTGAGGAAAAACAACCCGGCGCCCAACCCGTAGGCAGCCGCGGAAATCCCCAGGTCGACATCCAGTTGATGCTTGGCCAGGGCGATGTTGGTGCGGTCGAGAAAGCTCAGCACGTAGGCGGCAATCAGCAGTGGCATGAGTTTGACGAACAGCAACCGGTTGAGGGTTGCAGGATCACGGGGCACAGTCAGTTCTTCGGGCGATAGGGTAATGGTCATGGCACCAATCTCTAGTGTGACGGCAGCGGTGGGAAGGCCCCGGCCAACGCCGGCCGGGGCAGGCAGGCAAGCTAGAAGTCGACTGCGTAGCGGCCCTTGAGGCTGAGCATTTCCCGCGCCTCATCGGGGCTGGCGACCCGCCCGCCGAGGGCTTCGATCACCGTGCGGATGCGCTTGACCTGGTCGGCGTTGGACGCCGCCAGTTTGCCCGGGCCATCCCATAGCGAGTCCTCAAGGCCCACGCGCACGTTGCTGCCCATGGCCAGGCCCATGGTGCCCAGCGGGATCTGGTTGCGCCCGGCGCCGAGGACCGACCACTCGTAGTTGTCGCCAAACAGGCGGTCAGCGGTGCGGCGCATGTGCGCCAGGTCCTCGGGGTGGCCGCCGATGCCGCCACGCAAACCGAACACCGACTGGATGAACAGCGGCGCCTTGAGCAAGCCGCGCTGGAGGAAATGCGCGGCGGTGTAGAGGTGGCCGATGTCGTAGCACTCGATCTCGAAGCGCGTGCGGTTCTCGGCGCAAGCATTGAGGATGTAGGTGATGTCGCGGAAGGTGTTGCGGAAGATGCGGTCGTCGCTCTCTTCCAGGTACGGCCGCTCCCAGTCGTGCTTGAACTCGGTGAAGCGCTCGAGCATTTCGTACAGGCCGAAGTTCATCGAGCCCATGTTCAGCGAAGCCAGCTCCGGCTTGAGCTGGGCCACCGGTTGCAGGCGCTCTTCAACGCCCATGGTCGGCGCACCGCCGGTGGTGATGTTGATCACCACATCGCTTTGCGCCTTGATCTGCGGCAGGAACTGGCGAAACAGCTCGACGTCCTGACTGGGTTTGCCGTCGAACGGGTCACGGGCGTGCAGGTGGACGATCGAGGCGCCTGCCTCGGCGGCGCCAATGGCCGCGTCGGCAATTTCCTGCGGGGTGACCGGCAGGTGTGGCGACATCGACGGCGTGTGGATGGCACCGGTGACGGCGCAGGTGATGACGACCGGGCGTTTCTTGGACATGCGTATTCTCCGTTTTTATTCTTGGTGAGAAAGCAATGCGGTAAAAGCGCGGGTGTTGCTCAGAGGTATTCGACGTTGCCATCGACGCTGATGGCTTGCCCGGTGATGTTGCGGGCGGCCGGTGAACAGAGAAACAAGGCCATGGCGGCAACGTCTTCCGCGCTGACCATGCGCTTGAGGGAAATCTTGTTCAGGTACTCCTTGCGCATCACCGCTTCGGGCACGCCCACTTGCGCGGCACGATCACGAATCACCCCGTCCATGCGCGGGCCTTCGACGATGCCGGGCAGCAAGGCGTTGACGCGGATATCGCACTCGCCCAGCTCCGCAGCCAGGGATTTCATCAGGCCGACGATGGCCCATTTGCTCGCCGCGTAAGGCGTGCGCCAGGCGTAGCCGAGGCGCCCGGCCACCGAGGCGATGTGCAGCAGGTGGGCGTTGGGCGAGTCCTTGAGCAGTGGCACTGCGTGGTGGGCAAAGCGGTATTGCCCGGTGAGGTTGATGTCGAGGGTGCGCTGCCAATCGTCGTCGCTGATGGCGTCGATACCGGCGGTGGGCCCGGCAATGCCGGCGTTGTTGACCAACACATCGAGGCCGCCGAACTGCTCGCGCTGGACCTTGAACACCGCCGCAACCTGCGCCGCATCGCCAACATCGGCGCGGGTGGCGACGCTGCCCGGGTAGCGATCACGAAACGCCGCCAGGGCCGCTTCGCTGACGTCGCAGACATGCACCCGGGCGCCCGCTTCGAGATAGGCCGCCGCCAGCACTTCACCGATACCGGCAGCGCCACCGGAGACCAACACGCGCAGGCCCGGATACGGCAGCAGACGCTTGAGAACGCTCATGCTTTTTTCACTCCTGAAACAGACCGCGCACGGTCGTTGTTGAGCAGCAAACGCGCCAGGGAATCGGCGGCCTGCATGATGTCGTCGGTCACCGCTGCCCGCGCAGCCGCCGCATCGCGGCCGGCCAGGGCGGCGACGATGCGGTCGTGAGCTTGCATCGAGCGTTGCAGGTGGGCTTTGTCCGGGGCGACCAGGGCAAAGCACGGGCCCATGTGCAGCCAGAAATTCTCCACGGCGGCGACGGTCAGCTCGGCCTGGGCCACGGCATAGATGCGCCGGTGAAAGGCGAAGTTGCCCCACAGGTAAGCCGGCACGTCGACTTTGTCGGCAGCGGCCTGCATCTGCCTGCACAGCTCGGTGATTTCGGCCAGATCAGCATCGGTGAGATGGGCCACAGCCTTCTCGGCCAACAAGCCTTCGAGGGCGACCCGGGCGTCGCGGATTTCGCGCAGGCGTTCGGTGGTCATCACCCGCACCCGCAAGCGCGAGGTTTCGGTGACTTCAAAAGCGTTTTCGGCGCTCAAGCGCTGCAGGGCTTCGCGTACTGGCATGGGGCTGGAGCCCAGCGCTTCGGCCAGGCCACGGATGGTCAGCTTCTGCCCGGGCTGAAAGCGCCCGCTCATCAGCGCTTCGCGGATTTGCCGGTAGACCTGGTCTTGCAGGGTATCGCGGGACACCTGACGCAGGGCCGGCAACAGGACGGGACGATCGGTCATGGGGGAAAGCCTGTGTTGTCGTTCTTGTCATCCGAATATGTGATCACAAATCAAATATGTCAAATTATATTCGATGCGCACGACGAAGCGCCTCTGCCTGGTTACGGACAAGGCAATGTGCAGGGTCATCGGTTCGTTCCGTGCAGCGGCAGGGGTTGGTCATTGTGCAGCGTATCGCCGCCAGCGCACGAGGTTCGGCTCACGTTGCCTTTTGCCTTGTACCGGGCCTATAGTCGCAGCCGGCGTCATCCACGCCACCCGTCCGCGGAAAGGGCTGCGCCCAGGCTGTACACCCCACATTCTTGTCTACGACTCCCGGCCTGACAGCGGACAAGGCTCGCACAAGGAGTTCGTATGTCCGCTCGACTGTCGTCGCCGTCCCATGACGGGCGCATCAACCTCGAACAACAACGCAAACGCGCCAAGGAGCTGCTCCAGCGCCTACGCTCGGGTGCCGCACCCGCACAGCTGGCACTGCTCAGCCCTGCCCCGGCCTCACCCCGCCTGGCCGATGCCCAGTGGCTGATCGCCCGCGACCTGGGCTTTGCCAGCTGGCCCAAGCTCAAGGCGCATATCGACGCCATCGACTTTGCCGCCCGCCACCCACAATTCATCGCCGATGACGAAGCCGCTACCCAGCATTGGCGCTGCGGCAACGACATCAGCCACAGCTTGCGCCTGGCCGGGTTCACCGGCGCCTTTCACATGCTCAGCGACCCCCTGGTCATGGGCCCGGTGCGTGACGTGCCGGCAGCGCCTTACCGCGCCCTGCGCTGCGACTACATCAGCCAGGCCTATGGCCTGGAGCACCCTGAAGTGCAGCGCAAGATGGAGGACGAATACGCCGACCTGGCCCGGCTCGACGACTGCCCCGGCGCAGTGCTCTGGTGCGAGGCGGATGCCTATGACCAGCTGTTCCTGATCCGCGTGCTGGCCGGCGTGCACAACCCGCCGCAGCGCCTGGAACTGATCGAGATCGACCGCATGCCCGGGGTCGAGCGCTTTATCGGCATCGGCCAATTGGCCCCCGATGTGCTGGCCTGGTTGTGGCCGCAGCGCCGGGCAGTGGATGCGCCAATGCTGCAACTGGCGCGCGAGGCCTGGGCCGCGTATTGCGCACCGTCGCCGCAGGCCTGGGCACAGTTGGCCCATCGCCAGGACCTGGCCCTGCCCTTGCTCGCCCCTGCGCTGTTGCGCCAGCTGCAGGAGCTGCCCGGGGTCGACGATGGCTTGTCGCTCAGCGAACGCCTGGCGCTGCAGATCATCAGCGAATTCGGCCAGGTGCCGTTCGGCCGGGTGTTTGCCGAATTGATGGGCAAGCGCGAGCCGCTGCCCTATCTGGGCGACATGATGTTCCACGCCTTGCTGCGCCCGCTGATCGATTCGCCCACGCCTTTGCTCAATGAAGCGCAGGCCGATCTGCAATGGCCGCATCGGCCTTTGAGCCTCACCCCGTTGGGCGAGCAGGTGCTGGCGGGCCAGGCCTACTGGCTTGACCAGCAGGCCCCCGAACGCTGGGTCGGTGGTGTGCGCATGCTGGCCGGGCAAGGTCACTGGGCGCTGGGCCGCGACCTGTGGCCGGTGTGGCGCGCAAAGACGGATTTTGTCGGGCAGAGGTAGCGCCGTGCACATAGAGGCACTTCGATACAGCGCCTGGCTCAACGTTGCACGGCGGTGGTTTTCAGCCAGGTCTGAAAGTGCAGCGAGCCAACGATTGCACCGGCATCCGGGGTCAACGAACAGTCGTTGATCGGTGCGCCAAAATAGGTGGCCGCAGGGTCGGTAATCACTTCCCGGGCATCTTGATTGTACTGCAGGTAGCTGCGCACGAAATCGGCCAACGGCAGGCGATCGGGGCCGGCGACTTCCAGGGTGCGGTTGGCCGGCGCTTGCTCGACGAGGTTGGCCAGGGTCAGGGCTACGTCCGATGAGGCCACCGGCTGCAAGGTGGCGTTGGCCAGGCGCACGCAGTTGCCTTCGGCGCCGGAATAGGCAATGGCGCCCATGAACTCGAAAAACTGCGTAGCGCGCAGGATGGTGTAGGGCCTGCCCGAGGCCTTGATCAGTTGCTCCTGGGCCAGCTTGGCGCGAAAGTAACCGCTGTCCTGCATGCGTTCGGTGCCGACCACCGACAGGGCGATGTGGTGACCAACCTCGGCCTTCTGTTCCGCGGCTAGCAGGTTGCGCCCCGAGGTCTGGAAAAATGCCAGCACGGCGGCGTCTTCGAAAGACGGTGAATTGGCGACATCGACCACCACCTCGGTGCCCTGCAGCGCCTGCTCCAGGCCTTCGCCGGTGAGGGTGTCGACGCCGGTCCTGGGCGAGGCGGCGAGCACCTTGTGGCCGTTGGCGCGCAGGTTGTTGCACAACTGGGTGCCGATCAGGCCGGTACCACCGATCACGACGATTTTCATGGCTGCTTCTCCCGAGGAGTGTCGCAACCCGTTATTTTACGCCGCGCAGCGCTAGCCCGCGCGCCAGCAGACGAGCGTCATCCTGGCTGATCCGGTACAGTACGCGCCGCTCGAGAGATGGATCCCGGGCCAATTGTCATGGAGTTATGCAGTGAAAAACCTGAGCAAAGTTGTCGCCTGCGGCCTGTTCGTCCTGGCCCTGGCAGGTTGCACCGGCACCCCGATGAAAACCCAGCACTACAACGCCGACCAGTACACCGTGATCGGCCACAGCGAAGCGAGCGCCACCGGCTTGCTGGTGCTGGGCATCATCCCGGTGCGTCAGAACAGCCGTTTTGTCCGTGCGCAAAATGCCGCGATCAAGGCCAAGGGCGGCGATGCGATGATCAACACCCAGGTCCAGGAAAACTGGTTCTGGGCCTGGGTTCTGACCGGTTACACCACCAAGGTATCGGGTGATGTGGTCAAGCTGAACAACGTTCAGTAACGCCAGAACTGCGAGCGCTTCGCGCTCGATCGCGGGGCAAGCCCGCTGCCACAATGGATCTGTTGTGGGAGCGGGCTTGCCGGCGTTCCCCGTGCCCTCAGCACCTGCCCTTCCACGAGGCTCCTCATCCCATGCCAATGAGCAAACGCGAACAGGCGCAGCTTGACCGCCGTCTGGTCGCTACCCTGACCGATGCCTGCGAGACCGCCAAGGCCGAAATCGTCGGTTTTGCCTGGCTCACTCACCTGGTCGACTACACCCGCTTCCCGTCCAGTTTGCAGGTGATCTGGGTATTCGAAAGCCGGGCCGCCAAAGACCATGCCCTGGCCAGCGGGCAAGGTGAGCGGATGATCGAGCTGACTGCGTTAGCGTTGCAGGATGCCGACGTCGAGTTGCGCCCGCTTGCACCCCACGTGCAGTTCGACGTCGAAAGACGAGGCTGACACATGGCCAAGGACATCGAAAACCCCTGCATCGCCGTGTGCCAACTAAGCGGCGACCTGTGCCTGAGCTGCGGCCGCAGCAAGGACGACATCCGCAAATGGAAGCGCATGAAACGCCCGGAAAAAATGGCTGCGGTGCAACGCGCCACCCAACGGATGAAAAGCCTGAAAAAAGCCAAAGGCTAACGCTTCAGGCACCTGCACCCTGAGTCAAGAAATCGATGAAGGCCCGAACCCGTAGCGGCACATGGCGGGCATGAGGGTACAGCAAAATGAAAGGCCGTGAGGTGCCGCCATAGGGCGTCAGCACTTCCAGCAGCTGGCCGCTGTCGAGCTCCTGCTGCACAGTAAAGCGATACGCCTGCATCAACCCCGCGCCGTTTTTGACCAGAGTGGCAGTGGCGAGAAAGTCTTCCAGGCAGGTGATGCCACCGGCCACCTCCAGCTCCACGCGCTTGCCGTCGACCATGAACGACCAGGGCACCTTGCGCCCACTGCTGGGCAGTTCGAACTGAATGCACTGGTGAGTGGCCAGGTCGTGCGGCGTCTGCGGCGTGCCCGCTTCACGCAGGTACTGCGGCGTCGCCACGATCACCAGCTCGGCGTCTTCCAGGCGCCGGGCGATCAGGCTCGAGTCGGCCGGCTCGCGGCCGCGAATGGCCAGGTCGTAGCCTTCATCGGCAAAGTCGATGTTGCGGTTGCTGACATGAATGTCGATCTGCACCTGCGGATACAACTGGCGGAACCTGGCCAGCCTGGGCAGCAAGCGAAAGTGGGCATAGGGCGTCGGCACGCTGATGCGCAGCAGCCCGGACGGCACGGCCTGGCCACCGCTGAGCGCACGCTCGGCATCCACCAGTTGGCTCAGGGCCTGGCGGCATTGCTCGTAGTAGCGGCGCCCGCCTTCGGTCAGGCCCATCTGCCGGGTGGTGCGCACGAACAGGCGCACGCCGAGGCGTTCTTCCAGGCGCGCCACCGAACGGCTGACCGCCGCCGGCGTCACCCCGGCCAGGGTCGCCGCGCCGGTAAAGCTGCTGGTTTCGGCAGCCAGGCAGAACAGCTCGATACTGCCCAGTTGAAGGTCATCGAAATGGCGGGTCATGACGGCTCAATTGATTACATGAAGTATCAATTCAAATTCCTTGCACACCATTTTTCAAGACCTGCTTGCAAATTAAAGTCTGCCTCACCTGCCCGGCAACCCCGCCTGGCCCACTGGAGACTGACCATGCACACCGCCAAGACTGTCATCGTAACCGGCGCCTCGAGCGGCCTGGGTTTTGCCATCGCCAAGGCCTACCTTGAGCGCGGCGACAATGTGGTCGGCAACGCCCGCACCCTCGCCCGCCTGCAAGAGGCTGCCGCCAAGCTCGGCAACCCGGCCAACCTGTTGCTGGTCGAAGGTGATATTGCCCTGCCGCAAACGGCGCGCAAGCTGTTCGAGCAAGCCATCGAAGCCTTCGGCAAGGTCGATATCCTGGTCAACAACGCCGGGATCTTCATTGCCAAACCGGTCGCCGACTACACCGAAGCCGAGGTTGAAGCCATCGTCGACACCAACCTCAAGGGCTTCTTCTACCCGGCCCAGGCCGCAGCCCGGCACATGGCCAACAACGGCGCCGGGCATATCGTCAACATCACCGCCTCCATCGCCCTGCAGCCGAACATCAAGGTGCCGGCGCTGCTGCCGGTGCTGATCAAGGGCGGCATCAACCAGGCGGTGCGCGCCCTGGCCCTGGAGCTGGCGCCGTCGCAGGTGCAGGTCAATGCCGTGGCCCCGGGGATCATCGATACCCCACTGCATGGCGATGACCCGCAGACCCGCGCGGCCCTCAAAGCCCTGGCGCCCACCGGGCAGGTCGGCTCGCCAGAGGATGTGGTCGACGCGGTGCTCTACCTGACGGACTCGACTTTTGTCACCGGCACGGTGATTGCCGTGGACGGTGGTTCGGCGACGGGTACCTGGTAAATCACACAGAGGAAACAAGCATGCCGTATGTCCATATTCGCGTGACCGATGAAGGCGTCACCCGTGAGCAGAAGCAGCAGTTGATCGAACAGACCACTGAGATGCTCGAGCGGGTGTTGAACAAACCACCGGCGTCGACCTTTGTGGTGATCGAGGAGGTGAATACCGATAACTGGGGCGTGGGTGGCGAGACGGTGACGACGCTGCGCAAGCGAGAAAAAGGCTAACCCCATCGCTGGCCGGCCAGCTGCCCCCAATCGCACGGCGAAGGGACGGATGGCAGGCCCGCGCGGTAGAATCGCGCCATTGCCGTTTCTGCCTGGAGTCCCCCCTACCGATGCCCGTCCTCCACCACTTCGTCGCCCCGCCTGCGGAGCCGATCAAAAGCCAGATCCTGCAGATGGTGGTCGACTACCTGACCGACATCAGCAGCGTCGCCCTGCCGCCGAGCAACCCGCTGTACAGCCTGTACCAATACGGCATCGGTTTCGAAGTGCATCTGTACCTGGAGGCCATGGACGGCTCGCGTGGCATTCCGGTCGAGCTGATCGTGGCCATGGACCTCGACGATCCCGAGCAGGTGGTGGGTTTCTTGTTGTACCTGCCACTCACGGATGATCCCCTGGCGTGCTCGGTCGCCTACCTTGCCGTGCAGGCCAGCCACCGGCGCCAGGGCATCGCCCGCGCCATGCTGGCGCAGATGACCGCACGCTACCCGCATGCCGAGCTTGGCTGCGTGGCAAGCAAGGTGCCGGTCTTCGAGGCCCTGGGCTTTCAGGTGATTGGCGCACGTGGCCCGCAGGTGTTGATGAACACCCGCGCCCAGGCCAGCGCCGGCATGGCGGCGGTGCTGGACATCGCACCGATCTACCGCACCCTGGAAGTGCAGCAGATTCACAGCTACCTGCTCAAGCAACACGGCAAGCGGGCCATGGTCGATGCCGAGAAACAGCGCGACCGCCACCTCGACCAGCTCAGCCGCAAGGCGCGGGCGCTGGCCCTCGAGCGCCTGGGTGAAGGGCCATGGCTGGACGGTGGGCGCGGGCTGCGGCTGGTCTAGCCGGCCTTCGCCACCTGGCTCATCAGCACCTGCAGCACGTACTGGGTGCCCTGCTCCACCTCGCCCTGGCGGCAGGCGATGCCCAGGTGCCGCCACAGGCCCGGGCGCAGCGGGCGCATGCTGATTCGCCCGTCTGGCTCCGGCGCTGCCGACTCATGGGGCAGCAAAGTCGCGCCATAACCCGCCGCTACCAGGCTTTTCACCGCATCGTTGTAGTTGAGCTGGATGCGCGCTTGCGGTTGCAGGCCGGCGCTGGCGAACCAGTCGTTGGTGACCCGCGACAGTTGGGTCGTGCTGTCGTTGAGGATCAAGGCGCGGCTGGCCAGCCAGACCGGGCTGATGCGCGCCGGCGGCGACCAGCTTGCGGGGACGAAGGCCATGATCGGGTCGCGCCGCCACGGGCGAATCTCCAGGCCCTTGATCGCTGCTTGCGGCAGTGCCACCAGGCCGATGTCGAGGCTGCCGTCCTGCAGGCGGGCCAGCGATTCGCTGGAAGTCAGCACCTGCACCTGGACGTCGATGCCCGGGTGCTGCACGCCGAGGATGTCCAGTGCCTGCGGCAGCAAATGGGCGATGGCGCCGGTCGAGGCGCCCAGGCGCACCCGCCCGGCCAGGCCCTGGACCTGACGCTGGACATCATCCAGCGCCTGTTCGGCATCGGCCAGCAGGCGCCGGGCGCGTTCGAGCAGGGTTTCACCGATGGCCGTGGGGCGGACCTGCCCGCGTTTGCGCGACAGCAACGGCGCGCCGATGCGCGCCTCGAGGTCGGCAATGTGCAGGCTGACCGTGGGCGGCGCCAGGTTGAGCGCCCGCGCCGCCTGGGCGAAGGAGCCGAGGTCGGCGATCACCACCAGGGTACGCAGCCGGTCGAGGCTGATTTCACGCATGGGCTTGGCATTCAGAAAAAGTGAAGCTGAGCATCATGATATTCAAATTTTCTTTCGTCCAGCCGCAGGTGAAGATGGCCGCTCATTTGTAGCCTTTGCACGAGAGCACCCATGCACCAGCCCCTAGTCTTTATCGACGGCGACCAAGGCACCACCGGCCTGCAAATCCACGCTCGCCTGAACGGCCGCAACGACCTGCGCCTGCTGACCCTGCCGGCGGCCGAGCGCAAGAACCCGCAGTGGCGCGCCGAGGCGATCAACAGCGCCGACGTGGCGATCCTCTGCCTGCCGGACGATGCCGCCCGTGAAGCCGTGGCGGCCATCGTCAACCCGCACGTGCGCGTGATCGACGCCAGCTCCGCGCACCGCACCAGCGCGGGTTGGGTCTATGGTTTACCGGAGCTGGATGAACAACAGGCCGAGCGCATCGCCCGGGCCAAGCGGGTCAGCAACCCCGGTTGCTACCCCACTGGCGCCATCGCCTTGTTGCGGCCGTTGGTCAGCGCAGGGCTGGTGCCGGCGGACTATCCGCTGACCGTGAACGCGGTGTCGGGTTACTCCGGTGGTGGCCGTGCGGCGGTCGAGCAGCATGAAGGGCCGGATGCGCAGGCGGCCCAGGGTGTGCGGGTGTATGGCTTGCACCTGGATCACAAGCATGTGCCGGAGATCGCGCAGCATGCCGGGTTGTCGCAACGGCCGGTGTTCGTACCCAGCTATGGCAGCTACCGTCAGGGCATTGCGCTGACCATTGCCCTGCAGACCCGGCTGCTGCCGGCGGGCGTGACTGCCGCGCATGTGCAGGCGTGCCTGGCTGAACATTACCACGGTGCCCGGTACGTGCAGGTGGCGCCGCTGCAGCTAGGTGCGTCGGCGGTGCAACTGGACCCGCAAGCGGTCAACGACAGCAACGACCTGCGCCTGGCCGTGTTTGCCAATGAGCAGCATGGCCAGGTGCTGCTGACGGCGGTGTTCGACAACCTCGGCAAAGGTGCTTCGGGCGCGGCGGTGCAGAACCTGGAGCTGATGCTGGCGGCGATGGGCTGAGTATCGGGGCTGCTGCGCAGCCCATCGCTGGCAAGGCCAGCTCCCACAGGTCTGGTGTACGCAAGACTATTGTGGGAGCCGGCCTTGCCGGCGATGGGGCGCGAAGCGGCCCCTCATATCACCTGCAACACTTGCAACGGCACCCACCCCGACGCGCGCCCCTTGCTACACCACACCCACCCGTTCAACTGCCGGCCACCCACCAGGCAATCGCCGGCCTGCACCTCCAGCTCCCGGGCGCAGTAGTCTTCCAGGGCAATGCCCTGATCATCGCCAAGCCGCTCAATCACCTGCCCCGGCACCCAGCCAGCCGGTTGCCCGGCGGTGCTGCACCAGTACCAATTGTCCCACCCCTCCTCACCCTCATAGCGCTCGCCGATGCTCAGCGGCGCCCCCTTGGCAAAGGTAATGGGCTCGGGGTATTCACTTCGATGCGCGTCGATCACCCGGAACTTCACTGGGTTTCACCTCCATTTGAAAATCGCCGGCACTGCCGCCATCCTCAGCGGTCTGCCTCTTATGCGGATCGCTCAGCAGGGAAGAATATTGTCATGTGTGCAAGCTGCAGGATATCGGCCAGGGCGCTGGCTTGCGATCAGGAAATTACGTAGCATCCCTCGTTTTTTTCCCGGCAGCACCCCGCTGCCGGGCCGCTCTTCAGGTAGGTCATGAGAACAACCCCGCTACGCACCGATGTCCTGGCAGGACTCACCACAGCCTTCGCCCTGGTGCCCGAGTGCATCGCCTTCGCCCTGGTGGCCCACCTCAACCCGTTGATGGGCCTGTATGGCGCCTTCATTATCTGCACCCTGACCGCCTTGCTCGGTGGCCGCCCGGGGATGATTTCCGGCGCGGCCGGCTCCATGGCCGTGGTCATCGTCGCCCTGGTGGTCACCCATGGCGTGCAATACTTGCTGGCCACCGTGCTGCTCGGCGGGCTGATCATGATCGCCTTCGGCCTGCTGCGCCTGGGCAAGCTGGTGCGCATGGTGCCGTATTCGGTGATGCTTGGCTTCGTCAATGGCCTGGCGATCATCATTGCCCTGGCCCAGCTTGAGCACTTCAAGGCCGATGGCGCCTGGCTCAGCGGTGCGCCGCTATACCTGATGCTGGGGCTGGTGGCACTGACCATGGCCATCGTCTACCTGTTGCCACGCCTGACCCGCAGCGTGCCACCGGCGTTGATCGCGATCCTTGGTGTCGGCGCCGGGGTCTACCTGCTCGACCTGCCGACCCGCACCCTCGGCGACCTCGCGCACATCGCCGGCGGCCTGCCGGCCTTGAGCTGGCCGCAGGTGCCGTGGAACCTCGAGACCCTGCAGGTCATCGCCCCCTACGCGCTGCTCATGGCCCTGGTCGGCCTGCTGGAAACCCTGCTGACCCTCAACCTCACCGACGAGATCAGCGAAACCCGCGGCCACCCCAACCGCGAGTGCGTAGCGCTGGGCGTAGCCAACATGACCTCCGGGCTGTTCGGCGGCATGGGCGGTTGCGCGATGATCGGCCAGACCGCGATCAACTTGAGCTCCGGCGGCCGCGGGCGGCTGTCGGGCGTGGTCGCCGGGGTGATGATCCTGATGTTCGTGCTGTTTCTGTCGCCGCTGATCGAGCGTATTCCGCTGGCGGCGCTGGTTGGAGTGATGTTCGTGGTCGCCCAGCAGACCTTCTCGTGGGCGTCATTGCGGGTACTGCACAAGGTGCCGGTCAACGATGTGCTGGCGATCATCGCCGTGACCCTGGTGACGGTGTTCACCGACCTTGCCGCGGCGGTGCTGTGCGGCATCGTCATCGCTGCGCTCAATTTTGCCTGGCAACAGGCCCGCGAACTGTATGCCGACAGCCATGACGAAAGCGACGGCAGCAAGCTGTACAAGGTCCATGGCACGCTGTTCTTCGCCTCGACCACGCCGTTCCTCAACCAGTTCGACCCGGCCAATGACCCGGCCCAGGTGACCCTCGACTGCCGCCACCTGAACGTCGTTGATTACTCGGCGGTTGCCGCGCTCAAGACCCTGCGCGAGCGCTACAGCAACAACGGCAAGCACCTGCGCGTGGTGCACCTGTCCGAGCGCTGCAAGCAACTGCTCAAGCGTGCCGGGCTTGAGCACTGAGGCGCCTTACGGCGCGCCGAACATCGCCGTCCAGTAGATCCCGGCATCGCTTTTGGGGTCGACCGCGTAGGCCGCGCCCAGCTCGCTGAACTGCGGGTTCATCAGGTTGGCGCAGTGGCCGGGGCTGGCCAGCCAGCCATCGACCACCTTGCGCGGGGTGTCTTGCCCGGCGGCGATGTTCTCGCCGACCTGCTGGCCGGCATACCCGGCAAGCTCGGCACGATCGCCCGGGGTACGGCCGTCGCGGTCCTTGTGGTCAAAGACATTGTTGTTGGCCATGCCCCGCGTGTGGCTCTCGGCGGCGCCGGCCAGGGTGGCGTTCCAGGCCAATGGCGTGGTGGCGTTGAATGGCTGGCCGCCGCACTGGCGCGCCTGGCCGCGTGCGCTGTTGATCATCTCCAGGACCTTCTGCCCTTCGGCCTGCCAGTCGCCCAGACGCCCGGCCAGCAACGGCCGCGCCAGGACGATGCGCCAATCGCGGCCCTCGCGGCTGACCCCGACATCGACGAACTGCGGGTCGAGCACTACCTGACAGAAACTCTCCTGCACCGCCTTCATGGCCGACTGCGCATCCCGCGGCCCAGACAGGCTGATGGCCTGGACGTTGACCATCGGGTAGCTCTTTTGCGCCAGGACTGCGCGCAGGTCGCCCATGCTGTTGGCCGGCAGCACCAGGCGCGGATCGCTGGCCAGCGGCGGCAATTCCATCGAAGCCTGGCCGGCGCAGCGCTGGGCCTGGCTGCGGTAGGCGTTGATCGACTCGACCAGCTGCGACTCGTCACTGGCCTGGGCCGTCACGGTAAACGCCAGCCCTAGCGACACAGCCGCCAGGTGCACAACGGATGAGATGACGCGCATGTAAATCTCCCTTGAACGGACTGTGCCCATGATGCGCGATTTGTCCGTCAGCGGGCAGTGCCCGGGCAGCAAAAGCTGCTGGCGATGGGTGGAATGATTGGTCGGCTACGCTGTCGATTCAATAGAGGGCGCTCAACTGCAGGGCGCTGCTGTCGGTAGCTACAGGCCGGCGCTCAATTCGACGGGTTAGCAGTGAAAGGTTCTGACCATGCGCCTTGCCATCCTCATCCTCTGCCTTGCCCTCGCCCTGGTTCTGTCGGACAGTGCCGCAGCGCAAAACCAGGCCCAAGTGGCCGAAGAAAAAGCCCAGGTGCTGGAGCAAAAAGCCGCCAGCAACCCCGATGCCCCGCCCGCGCCCAGGTCCCAAGCCATCACCAAGACCGAAGTCCAGGCCGTCGACCCGGCCGGTGCAGCAGCGCTGGATGACGCCATTACCTGCCTTGCGCGCAGCATCTACTGGGAATCCAAGGGCGGTAAAGCCGCGGATATGGAAGCGGTGGCCAATGTGGTGATGAACCGGGTCGGCCACGCGGGCTTTCCCGATTCGGTCTGTGGTGTGGTCAAGCAAGGCTCGGAGCAAGGCGCCTGCCAGTTCTCCTGGTGGTGCGATGGCCGCTCGGACGATGTCCAGGAAGAGGTGCGCTACACCCTGGCCAAGGAGATCGCCCGCAAGGCCCTGAACAGGCAATTGCCTGATCGTACCGGCGGCGCCCTGTACTTCCACGACCGGCACGTGCGGCCGGATTGGTCGAAGACCTATGCCCGAACGGCCGAGACCCGCGAGTTTCTGTTCTACAAGCCGCGTAAGGGCAAGTCACACTAGCTCAATAGAAGTCGTAATAGAGCGCCCACTCGCCGCTGTCGCGATGCTTCCAGAACATCAGGCTACCGCTGTCGACCACGTTGAGGTTGATCTTGGCATCGGATGAAATCTGGAAGACGAACTCGAAACCTTCGCCAGGGTCGACGCCCGATTGGCAGAACGACGGATAGCCGCCGATCTTGTGCTCGTAGGCGTGCGTGGTCACTTCGTAGTAGCTCTCGATGTCCCCTGCCCGTTCCAACGTAAGGATTTCCTCGACCAGGTCGTCCGGAACGCCCGCGCCATCCCACAGCGGATAGTCCTCGTCGAGCTTTTCAGCCCGCAAGGGGAAGGCCTTGAGGAAGGAATTGGCGACCGGCAGGTCCTTGCGTACCAGCTCATCGTCAGCGCGGTATTCCCGGATCAACCAATTGTTGCCCATGGCTTCGAACTGATCCGGGAAGGGATAGCCGACGAACAGAGTGAGGGTGCGGATGCCCTTGAGCGCCGGGCTGCTGAACGGCAGGCTCGGCAGGTGGAACTGGGCCACGGGCAACAGCGGCTCGCCGTCGGCGTTGGTCGGTACGCCCTCATCCGCGCGGTAGAAGAACACCCGGCCGAGCCAGCTTTCTTCATCGCTGCCAGTGGGACGGAAGCCGCCGGCGAAAAAGCGTATGGCGGGTTTGGCCAGGCGTTGCTTGATTTCTTGAATGTCCATATTTCTCGTCCGCTTAATAAGGCCCTATCGCGGGTCAAGCCCGCTCCTACAGGGGTGGTGAGCAGCCTGTAGGAGCGGGCTTGCCCCGCGATGCAATTTAACTGCGCGCAACCATCGCCTTGATGCTCTCGAACAACTCCCGCTGCGCCTGCTCGGCGGTAATCTCAGCGTTCGCCGCGGCATGCGACAACGCCTGCGCCGCGCCGATCATCGCCCGCAATCCCGCCACGCCAACCTCGCCACTGTCACTGAACGGCGCCAGCAGCGCCCGGCATTTGGCCATGAACACCGCCTCGTACTCGCGCTTGATCTGCTCAAGCTCCGGCGAGCTGGCCAGCGCGGCGATCACCCCGGGGATCTCCCGGCCCTGGGTCAGCACGCAGTCGACGTAGGAGCTGGCAATGACTGCAGCGATGCTCTCGAAGGTTGGCTCACAGGCGGCCAGGGCGGCATCCATCAGCGCCGTCTGGCGCATATCAAACGACTGATACAACGCCGCCAGCAAGCCGGAGCGGGTACCAAAGTGGTCATACACCACTGGCTTGGTGACCCCGGCCAGCTCGGCCAGGCGCCCCAGGGTCAGGGCTTCGCTGCCCTCTTCGTGGACCAGCCGCCAGGCCACGTCCAGGAGCTGCTGCTGACGGTCTTCCCGGGACAGGCGCCGACGCGGTTGCGGATCGCTTGACATGCTTACCTACCAAAAGTAACTTACCAAAGGTAACTTATGCCCAGCATACAAGTTATGCCCCTCCCCCGCAATTCGCAGGAGTCCTTGCCATGCACGCACTTGTGGTTGTCGCTCATCATGATCCGCGCTCGCTGACCCACAGCCTGGCGGCCACGTTCGCTGAAGGCCTGGCGCACAACGGCCATCGCGCCGAGGTCGTCGACCTGTACGGCGAAGGCTTCAACCCGCTGTTCGGCCCTGCCGACCACGCGGTCCACCATCGCGCAACAGCGCCCGCCGATGTGCTCGCCGAGCAGGCGCGCATCGACCGCAGCGATGCCCTGGTGCTGATCTATCCGGTGTATTGGTGGTCGATGCCGGCGCTGCTCAAGGGCTGGATCGATCGGGTCTTCGTCAATGGCTGGGCCTTCGACTTCAGCCCCCAGGCACCCCTGGTGAAAAGGCTGCGGCACCTCAATGTGCACCTGGTCGGCGTCGGCGGCGCCGATGCCGCAACCTATGTCAGACATGGCTATGAGCAGGCCATGAAGACCCAGATCGATCACGGCATCTTCGATTACTGCGGCGCCCGGGTGCTGAGCTCGACCTTGCTGCTGGACTCGGAAAGCGCAGACCCCGGCGCCCACCTTCAAAGCATGTTCGAGCGCGGCCGCACCTTGTTCGCCGAAGTGCCCGAGCCCGCCTGAAGCGGCGGCCTGCTCGACCCCAAGCGATCCATTGATGCCGCTGGTGAGCTGAGCGGCTCAGGCATGTGACAGCAGCGGGAACATCAGCCTGGCATCCTCGATGAACCGGCCGGCCTGGCCCAGCACGAACAGGCTGTCATCGGACTCCAGCGGCTGCGCCTCGAAGCCGCTGACATCCAGCGGCGCAAACCCCAGCACCACCCGCGTGGTCTGGGGCGTGCAGAGCTGTGCAATCAGAACCTGCAGGTCGAGCGCTTGCCTGGCGAACACGTCATAGAGCGTCATCACGCCGTCGGCAACTTCCATCACCACATAGGCCTGCAACGCTACTGAGTAATGGACGCAATCTTTGAAAAACGACGTGCAATAGAACATCGTCTGGTCATGATTGCTGCACATCGCCAAGCGCGCAGCGGGCACGGCGCAGTCAACCGCGCGGATGAAGCGCTGGCGTTCGAGCAGGTCGTCCATGTCCACCTTGTAGAAGCTGCAAGGCTGCGCTGATGGCGTTAGCGCTACGCTGTACTGATGCTCCAGCAGCCGCTCAAAACCGAACTTGGGGTAGTAATCCAGCACTGTGTCGTTGGCAAACAGATAGAGCAGGTCGCACTGGCCCCGCCACCTGTCCAGCACTCGCTCCAGCAGCACACGGCTCAAGCCCTTGCCTTGGTACTCCGGGGCAACCATGACAGTCCCCAGCTGGATGCAGCGTTTGCGCTCGCCAAGCACGTCGAAGTGCATCAGGTTGACCGAGATATTGGCAACGATGCGCCCTTCATGGGCCAATGCACAGGGCTGGTAGCCCTCGCCCCAAAAGCCATCCTGGTACCACTGCTCGAAATCGAACTCGAACGTCTGGTGGGTCAAGGCGTTGAAGCTGGCGCGCAGCCGCGTATCGTCCTTGAAGTTTTCCAGCAGGCTGAACTGCTGGCCCGCGAGTGACAGGTCCATTCTCTTTCCCTTGATTCATCTGGGCGCCACCCTATAACTGCCCCCACGGACAGTCTGTAGGTAAATTGTAAAGCAGCGCCCCTGCAGGTGATTGCACCTTGCCTTACTGCACAGGTAAGATTGAGAACGATTCACACTAACACCTTCGGAAACGCCAACCGGTGCCAACCTCCTCCACCCGCAAGCTGGGCTTTTTTTTCAGCGACCACCACCGTTGGCTCCTGCAGCATATCCACAAGCGCCTGCGCAACCGCGCCGATGCCGAAGACACCGCCGCCGAGACCTTCTGCCAGATGCTCGTGGCCCAGGTCGACCCTGCGAGCATCCAGCAGCCGCGCGCCTACCTGTCGACCATCGCCCGCCGGTTGATTTTCGACCGCCATCGCCGTCGCCAGCTGGAGCTGGCCTACCTGGAACGTCTGTCGGCCCTGCCCGAGCCGCTGGCGCCCTCCCCCGAGGAGCAACTGCTGCTGATCGAGGCACTGGTGAGCATCGACCGGGTGCTCGACGGCCTGCCGATGATCGTCAAGGCCACCTTCCTCTACAGCCAGCTCGACGGCATGAGCTACGTCGATATCGCGCGCAAGCTCGACCTCTCCGAGCGCACCGTCAGCCGCTACATGAAGCAAGCCCTGAGCCAGTGCTACCTCAGTGAGCTGGCGCCATGAACCCGCGCCGCCTCGACCCAAGCGCAGAAGCCGCCATCGACTGGATGGTGCGCTTGAGTTCGGGCAACACCGACGCCCAGTTGCACAGCGACTTCAGCCAGTGGCTGGGCAGTGACCCGGCTCACGCCCAGGCCTGGGCACACTTGCAAGAGCGCCTTGGCGGTGCCTGCCAGACCGTGCGCAACTTCGAGCGCCGCGCCCCCGGCCAGGCCGGTGAGGCTCGCCAGCTGTTGCTGCAAGCCAACGGCTCGCGGCGCGAACTGCTGCGTGCCTTCGTCGGTATCGGCGTGCTCGGCGGTGGCCTGTGGCTGGGTGCGCGCAGTGAGATGGGCGAAGCGCTGCTGGCCGATCTGCGCACGGCCAGGGGCGAGCGCCGGGACTTCACCCTGGCCGATGGCAGCCGGCTGAGCCTGAATGCCGGCAGCGCCGCCGACCTGCAGTTCGATGCCCATCAACGGCTGGTGATCCTGCGCCGTGGCGAACTGATCATCCAGGTCGCCGCCGACCCGCAGCGGCCGTTGCGGGTGCGTAGCGCCCAAGGTGAAATGCGCGCCCTCGGCACGCGCTTTCTGGTCAGCCAGGAGGCCGGGGCCACGCGCCTGGTCGTGCTTGAGCATTCGGTACGGGCGCGGCTGTTCAACGGCAGCGAGCTGGAGGTGCAGGAAGGCCAGGCCGCGTTGCTGCGCGGCGAACGCATCGAGGCCCTGGGCAATGGCGAGCGCCAGCGCGCCGACTGGCTCAGCGGGCGCCTGAATGTGCTGGATGATTCCCTCGCCTCCGTGGTCGAGGCGCTACGCCCCTACTACCGAGGGTTTGTCCGGGTCGAACCCGAGGTTCGCGGGCTGCGCGTGCAGGGCGTATTCCCGTTGGACGAACCGCAGCGGGCCTTCGCCGCACTGGCCGAAACCCTGCCGGTCAAGGTCGATCAATACAGCCCCTGGCTGACGCTGATTCGGGCCAAGAATCCGCTACAAAAATAATTTATGAAAATCACTCGTATTTGTGTCCGGTTTTCATTTCTCATCGCACCTATCTCCTGACACGCCAACATAATCAGGAGAATTCCGTGCTCAACCCTTGGTCCCACGCCCTTCCTGTCGCCGTGGCCCTGGCCACGCTGGCCAGCACCGCCCAGGCCCAGGAACAGGCCCTGAGCTTCAACCTGCCCGCCACCTCACTGGCCAGCACCCTCAATGCCATCGCCAGCCAGAGCGGCCGTATCGTTTCCCTCGACCCGGCGTTGGTCCAGGGCAAGCAGGCACCGGCAATCGTCGGCAGGATGAGCGCCGTGCAGGCCATGCAAAAAGCCCTGGCCGGCAGCGGCCTGCAGTTGCTGGAAACCGAACAGGGCAACTTCAGCGTGCTGCCGAGCATCGATGCCGGCAACGCCCTGGAGCTGGGCGCCACCAGCATCAGCGGTATCGGCAACGACGTCGATGCGGCCACTACCGAGGGCACGGGCTCCTATGCGGCGCGGGCGACCACCATTGGCAAGGGCAGCCATACACTCAAGGAAATCCCCCAGTCGGTCACGGTGATGACCCGCCAGCAGATGGACGATCAGAACATTGTCGACCTCAAGGACGCGGTCAACCAGACCACCGGCCTGGTCGGTTTGCAAGGCGTGGGCCCGGGCCTGATCATTTCATCGCGCGGCTTTCAGATCGACGACTGGCAGTACGACGGCGTGGCGATCCCGCGCAACACCTACTCGCTGGGCAACTGGGCGACCCAGGACCTGATCTTCTTCGACCGCATGGAAGTGCTGCGCGGTGCGTCGGGCCTGTTGCAAGGCACCGGCAGCCCGGGCGGCACCGTCAACCTGGTGCGCAAGCGCGGCCAGAACACCCCCACCGTGACCGTCACCGGCAAGGCCGGCAGCTGGGATCATTACGGCCTGCAACTGGACGCCGGTGGCCCGCTGAACGACGCCGGCACCGTGCGCGGCCGCTTTGTGGCGGACGAGGACCAGAGCGATTCGTTCATCGACTACAAATGGAGCAAGACCCACTCGCTATACGGCGCGCTGGACTTCGACCTGAACGAGGCCACCACCCTGGGCCTGGCGGTCAGCCAATCCAACGGCGAGTCGCGGCCGATGCTGCGCGGCCTGCCGCGATACACCGACGGCAGCGGGCTGGATGTGTCGCGCTCGACCTTTAGCGGCTCGCGCTGGAACCACTCGCAGATCGACGTTACCACCCTGTACGCCGACCTCGAACACCGCTTCAACGACGACTGGACGTTCCACGTTGGTGCGATTCGCATGAGTGAAACCAACAAGTCGACCCACCAGCGGGTACAGACCGTTGACGATGCCATCAACTTCGACGGCAGCGGTGTCAGCTATGCCGACTGGGTAACCGATTTCGACTCTACCAAGGTCGGTGCCGACATGTACGTGGTGGGCAAATTCAACGCCTTCAACCTCGAGCAGGAAATCACCCTGGGTGGCAACTACTCGAAGCTGACCACCGATGACCTGTTCGCGCGCACTTTCAACGACAGCACTGACAACATCTTCGCTATCGACCATCACCGCCCGGACATCAGCTACGACAGCTTGCTCGACAAGCCCAATGGCCGTGGTTTCAGCAGTGGCTATGACGTGCGCCAGAAAGGCCTGTATGGCGCCTGGCGGGTCAAGCTGGCCGAGCCGTTGACCCTGGTGCTGGGTTCGCGGGTCAGCTGGTTCGACTACCGCTATGACTCCACCACGTATGCCGCCATCACCCGCGCCCCTTCGGTCAGCCCGACCAGCACCATGACCGAAAGCGGCGAAGTTACCCCGTACGTCGGCATCATCTACGACCTGAGCCCTGAATGGTCGCTGTACGCCAGTTACGCCGACGTCTTCGTGCCGCAGACCGAACGCGCCGTCGGCGGCGCGGCGCTCAAGCCGATCATTGGCAGCAACTACGAAACGGGCATCAAGGGCGAATTGCTCGATGGCCGCGTCAATACTTCCCTGGCGGTGTTCCGCTACGACCAGGAAAACCGCGCGACCACCGACAAGGCCTCAGGCTTTGCCTGCGATGACTGGTACTGCTCCACCGCTGCCGGCAAGGTACGCAGCCAGGGTATCGAAGCCGAAGTCAGCGGCGAAGTGCTCAGCGGCCTGCAGCTGTTCGCCGGCTACACCTACAACACCACGACCTTCCTCGAAGACCCGGACAACAAGGGCAAGGTGTTCAGCACCTGGACGCCCAAGCACATGCTGCGCATGTGGGGTAATTACCAGCTGCCGGGTGACTGGAGCAAGGTCAGCACCGGCCTGGGCTTCACCGCGCAGTCCCATACCCTGGGTTACGAGCACACCTACGACGTGCCCGGCTACGCCGTGTGGAACGCGCGCCTGGCGTACCAGCTGACCCCGGAAGTGGGCCTGGCGCTCAATGCCAACAACCTGTTCGACAAGCACTACTACATCGCTGCCTACAACCAGCTCAACGGCAACAACAACTTTGGTGACCCGCGCAACTACACCTTTACCGTGAAGTACACGCCGCAGTTCTAGGTTGCTAGTGCCGGCCTCATCGCGGGTCAAGCCCGCTCCTACAGATATAGCGCCAATCCTGTGGGAGCTGGCCTTGCCAGCGATCGAGCGCGTAGCGGTCGCAATCCAGGCAACACCTGTATCGCGGGTCAAGCCCGCGCCGACAGGTTCTGCGCCAAGCTTGTGTGCGGATTTATCCGCGAAGGGTTGCGGAGCGCCCATAAATCACCAGCTCGCCACTGGTGGCAATCACCAGGCTCATGCCGGTATAGGAAAACCCGAACGCGCGCACGTCGGTCTCGATCGCCAGGGCATGAAACTGCCAGGGCCGGTTGTAGCGCGCACCATGCAGCCAGGAACCCGGTTCGACCAGCAGCAGGTGCTGCTCGGGCCAGGCCAGGGTGATGTTCTCCACCACCCAGCCATCGCTGGTGCTGATCGGCAAGCCGCCGCCCTGAATACCGGCCATGCGGATCACCCGGTCGTGCAGCGGGCCGATGCCGCGGGTTTCCAGGTAATGGTCGCTGCCCAGGTTGTCGGTACGGTCGCGAGCGATTTTCTCGCCGGTGCGGCAGTCGAACACACTGCGGCCGGAGCTTGAGGCCACCAGCAGCCGCTCGCTGTCGCGGTCAAAACCGATTTCCAGCAGGCCGGCGACGGTGAACTGGCCCGTCAGCTTCCAGGGTGCTGGAGGTGGCGAGACCGGCCGTTGGCGGATGGCCTGGCGCAACGGGTCGAGGTGTCTGCTGGTCATGGCGCCTTCCAGTCCTGATGCGTCAGCCGGTACACACGTACGGGCCGCCCGTGGAACTGCACGGTATCGAACGTATTGAAACCGGCTTTTTGCGCCACACGCAAGGAGGCGACGTTTGCAGACTCGATGATTGCAATGACGGCTGGCTGCTGTTGCTGGCTGAATACATACTCCAGCACGCCCCGCACCGCTTCGCTAGCGAGCCCCTGCCGCCAAAAGCGCGTGGCCAGACGATAACCCAGGCTGGCCTGCTCCACCCCTGCGACCTGTTCCGGGCTGACCCCGCAGAACCCGACCAGCTCGCCGCTGGCCTTGTCGACCAGGGCCCACTGGCCCATGCCGTGATTGGCATAGCACTGCACACACCAGTCGATGAAGGCGCCGGTCATCTGCGCGTCACAGACGCCGCGCAGCGAAAATTTCATGACCTCGGGGTCACTGAGGATGGCAGTCAGGGCCGGCAGGTCCTGGCGAGAGAGTTCGCGGGCAAGCAAGCGCGGGGTTTCGAACAGCGGCATGGATACATTCCTTGTATCGGTGTAGGAGCGGCGCGAAGACGATAAACACGATCCACAACCTCTTGCGAACCGCCCGGCGCTTGCTGCCGATAAAGCATCAAATGTACCCACCCTGCCGTTCATCCGCCACATCACCCGGCAATGGCAATTTGCCAAGTGCTCGACTGAACTGTGGGTGTGCCCTTCATCACGCTTGCGAGGTGACCTCATGCGCTGGCTGCTGCTCGCCCTGACCCTGATGATCTCGGCCTGCACTTACCTGCCAGGCTCCCGGCATTTGATCGTGAGCAACCAGCAATCGCTACCTGAACCCACGCTGCACTACCTGGGCGTCGGTGGTTGGCTGGTCCACTGGAAAGGCGAAGGCGTGTTGCTCGCGCCGTCGTTTTCCAACCCTGGCGGCCTGGGTATCCGTGGCCTGCCGCCGTTGCGGGTCAAGGCCAACCCGCAACGCATCGACGCGTTGATGCCAAGCGCCAGCGACGTGAAAATGCTCTTGGTCGGGCATGCCCACTACGACCATTTGCTCGATGTCCCCAGGGTCATGCACATCCATACCCCCAAGGCGACGGTCTACGGCTCGCAAACCGTTGGGCATATCCTTCATGCCGGCAACGTTGATGCCCGCCGAATCAAAGTGCTGGTAGCAGGCGAGATTGCCAACCCCTACCAGCCCAGCCGTCGCGGCACCTGGTTCTACTCCAACGGCCAGTCAGCCAAGGATGGCACCCGGCCCCAAGGGCCAACGCCCGGGATGATTCGCGCCATGCCGATCCACAGCGAACATGCCGGGCATGCCTTTGGCATCAACTTCATTCAGGGACAATACGATCACCCTCTCGACACGCTCCCCCAAAGCCTGTTTGGCTGGCGGCTCGGCGAGGTGACCCTGGCCTGGCTGATCGACCTGCTCGACGAAAACGGCAAGCCGGTGTATCGCATCCATTACCAGGACAGCGCCGCCACCCCGCCTCTGGGCTTCCCGCCGCTGATCGCCGACGGCAAACGCATCGATGTCGAGATTCTCTGCGCCGCCAGTTGGGACCAGGTGCACAACTACCCTGCCGCCCTGCTGCGCATCACCCAGCCGCGTACTCTGGTGCTGGGGCATTGGGAAAACTTCTTCGCCAGCGACCCGAAAAAACCAGCACGGACCATCCCCTTGCAAGGCTACAAGGGGTTGCTCAAGCAGATGCCTCACTACACACCGGTCATACCCGAGCCATTCTCCCAGGTACCGCTACCACCGCACGAGTAGCGCCCTGTGCGCACCATATTGTGTTTCGCAACCTGTGAACGCACACTCGGCCACGCCACGCCATGCCCCGCGGAGTCGACCTTGCCCACCCCACGCCAGTTCAGCAAGAAATCCAGCACCAGCAACATGCTCAATCTCAAACACCCCGAGGCGGCCTCTACCCCGGCCTATCAGGTGGGCTTCCTGCTGCTGGAGAACTTCTCCATGGCCAGCTTTACCGTGGCCATGGATGTGCTGGTGACGGCCAACCTGCTCAAGAGCCATCTGTATTTGAGCACGCCGTTTTCCCTGGACAGCGAACGGGTGACCAGTGACCTGGGCCTGGAGATCTATGCCGCGCACCTCGACCGCGCGGCCCTGGACAACCTCGACATGCTGATCGTCTGCGGCGGCTTGCGTACCCCGCTCAAGTACCCGCAGCTGGACAAGCTGCTGACCGATGCCGCCGCTCACCACCTGGCCCTCGGCGGGTTGTGGAACGGTGCCTGGTTTCTTGGCCGCGCCGGCGTGCTCGAAGGCTACAACTGCACCATCCACCCCGAACAACGGGCGAGCCTGGCCGAGCGCAGCCCGCAGTGCACCATCACCCCGGCAAGCTTTGTGCTCGACCGCGAGCGCCTGACCGCCGCCAGCCCCAACGGCGCACTGGAGATGATGCTGGCGTTGCTCAAGTGGCAGCATGGTGAAGCGCTGGCCGAGGGTGTCGAGGAGATCCTGGCGTTTTCCAGTGCGCGCTTTCGCCGGGTCGACAGCAGCCAGAAAAAAACCATGAGCGCACCCCTGCGCACCATCGTCGAGCTGATGGAAAGCAACCTGGAAGAAACCCTCAGCCTCGATCAGCTGGCCGCCTACAGCGGCCGTTCGCGCCGGCAAATAGACCGCCTGTTCCAGGCCCAGCTAGGCACCTCGCCAAGCCGCTACTACATGGAGTTGCGCATCACCAAGAGCCGGCGCCTGCTGCAGTATTCCGACCTGCCGCTGATGGACGTAGCGATTGCCTGCGGCTTTGTTTCAGTCTCGCACTTCAGCAAGTGCTACTGCGCCTATTTTGGCTACCCGCCTTCACGCGAGCAGCGGCTCGGCGAGTAAGTGCGGCGGTTGCCGCCCAGGCTCAAGCCGCCCTCCACCACCAGCACCAGCACCGCCAGCCAGATCGCCAGGTAGGTCGGCCACTGCGCCGGGGCGATGCTGTCGCCCAACAGTACCGCGGCGACCACCAGCAACACCGGCTCGACATAGATCAACAGGCCAAACAGGGTCAGGTTCAGGCGCGGCGCCGACAGCGCCTGCAAGCCCAGCGCCGCCGCACTGATCGCGCCCAGGCCGAGCACCAGCCAGGGCAGGTTCGAGGCCAGCCCGGCAAGGCCGAGCACCACACCGCCCTTGAGCACGAAGTACAGGCTCACCGGCAGGCTCAGGCTCATGTCGAACCACAGCCCGCCCATGTTGTTGCTGTCGGTCACCCGGCGCAGCCAGAAGTACAGCGGGTAGCACAGGCTCACCACCAGCACCGGCCAGGAGATCGCCTTGGCGATGGCGATCTGGTTGATGATGCCCAGCGCCGCCAACGCACACGCCAGCAGTTGCAGGCGGCTGATCGAATCCTTGAAGGCCAGGCGGCCGACAATCACCATGACCAGCGGCATGAGGAAGTAGCCCAGCGACACGTCCAGGCCATAGCCATTGATCGGTGCCCACATGAACAGCCACAGCTGCACGCCGAGCAAGGCCGCCGAAACCAGGCGAATCGCCCAGAACCCGCGCTCCTCGAACAGCCGCTGAAAAATCCGCCGCACTTGCGGCCAGTGCCCGCTGGCGACCACCATCAGGGTCAGGCACGGCACGGTCAGCAGGATCCGCCAGCCATAGATTTCGGCGCCATCCAGGGGCGCGAGCAGGCTGGTGTAGGCGTACATCACCGCGAACAGCACCGAGGCGAGGACATTGAGCGCTACGCCCAATGTGGAGTTATGCGCGGTCATTGCAAATACCTTAATCAGGGCCAGCAGAGGGTGATAATTTATTCCGCAGGCACTGATAAGTGCCCTCGTTTTCACCGCTCAAGATGAGAAATTTTTGCATGGACCTGGACGAATTCGACCTTGCCCTGCTCGCTGCCTTGCAGCGGGACAACAGCCAGCCCCTGCGCGAGCTGGCCGAACAGGTGCATTTATCCACGGCCTCGGTGCAGCGGCGTATTCAGCGTTTGAAAAAGTCCGGGGTAATTCAGGCCAACGCGGCGGTCATCAACCCGGACAAAGTCGGCCAGGTGATTACCCTGATGGTCGAGGTGCATGCCGATCGCACCCAGTCGGCGGACCTGGACGCGATGAAGCGTGCCTTCTCAGGGCCGGAGATTCAGCAGTGCTATTACGTCACTGGCGATGCCGACTTCTTGCTGGTACTGACGGTGGCGAGCATGACCGTGTTCCAGGACATCGCCCAGCGGCTGTTTCACGATAACCCCAACGTGAAGTGGTTTCGGACCATTGTGGTGCTGGACCGGGTCAAGACGACGTTGCAGGTGCCGCTCTAGGCGGTGCGCCTGCCTGCACCGGCCTCATCGCTGGCAAGCCAGCGTCCACAGGGTTCCGGTGCATGCAAATCCACTGTGGGAGCTGGCCTTGCCAGCGATGGGCTGCAAAGCAGCCCCGCCATTATTGCGGCGGTAAAGCCTTTAGTGCCGCCGCCAACGCCTCGGCACTGGCATATTCCTTCTGCGCCACCACCTTGCCCTGCTCCAACTGAAGCCACAACACCTTGTCCTCAGCCCCCGGATACTGCGCGACGACCTTGCCGTCGCGATCCAGCACCACCCGGTAGTTGTAATCGCGCATGGCCGGAATCGCGAACAGCTTGCTGATCAGCGCCGGCATGCGCTGGATATCGGCGACGAACACCGCATCGCGCGCCTCCAGGTAGCCCTTGGGCTGCTCGCCCAGCGCGGCCTTGACCAGTTTGGCCGCGTCCATGTTGCGCGCCACCAGCAGCACGCGGGTCTGCGCGTTGAGGCTGTAGGCCTGGTCGTGCTGGTCAAGCAAGGTAAACGGCGCCAGGCGCTCGCCGACGTCGGCGGCGCTGGCCAATAGCGGCGTCAGGCTCAGTAGCAGGGCAATGGCGTATTTCACAGGTGACCTCGTTGTCAGTGCAGGACTGCTGATCCTAGCGTGGATACCAGGGCTAAAGTACCCTTTGCGGGAGAACATCCCGGCGCGGCAAGCGGCCATTGAGCACGGCATAAGCCCCAAGCCCAATCAGCAATCCCCAGAACGCCCCGCCAATCCCGAGCACATTGATATTGGCGGCCGCCGCCAGAAAAGTGATCAGCGATGCTTCGCGGGTTTGCGCATCGGCCATGGCATTGGCCAGGCTGCCGCCAATGCTGCCCAGCAGCGCCAACCCCGCCAGGGTGCTGATGAAAGTGGCCGGAAAGGCCATGAACAGCGCGGCCAGGGTTACCCCGAAGACACCGACAACAAGGTACAACACGCCTGCCGCCACCCCGGCGATCCAGCGCTTGCCAGGCTCTTCGTGGGCCTCCTTGCCAGTGCAGATCGCCGCGGTGATTGCAGCAATGTTGAAGGCGTGGGCGCCGAACGGCGCCATCAACAGCGAGCCCAGTCCGGTAAGGGTGACGATAGGGTTGGCACTGGCCTTGAAGCCGTCATTGCGCAGCACCAGCATGCCGGGCATGTACTGGCCGGTCAGGGTAATCAGGAACAGCGGCAGGGCCACGCTGAGCACGGCATTGAGCGAAAACGCAGGCATGGTAAAGACCGGCGCCGCCAATTGCAGGCGCAGCCCCGACAAGTCTACTTGCCCGCGCATCAGCAAAAAGCCCAGCCCCAGCAGCAAAATGCCCACCACCGCATAGCGCGCACTGAAGCGCTTGAAGAGCAGATAGGCAACGATCAGCAGCGCGGCCAGCAGCGGGTCGACGCTCAGCCCGGCAAAGGCACCGATGCCGAATTGCAGCAGGATCCCGGCCAGCAGCCCCGCCGCAATGCCCGCGGGGATCAGGCGGATGAGCTTGTCGAAACAGCCCGATAAGCCCAGCAGCACGAACGCGGCTGCCGAGACCAGGTAAGCGCCTACCGCCTCGGCATAAGGCGTACTGGCCAAGGCTACGACCAGAAACGCCGCCGCCGGGGTGGACCAGGCGGTGATGATCGGCTGACGCGTCATCCAGCTGAGCAACAACCCGGTAACGCCAACGCCGATGGATACCGACCACACCCAGGAAGCCGTGAGTGCAGGGCTCAAACCGGCAACCTGGGCCGCCTGGAACACCAGGATGAAAGTCCCGCCATAGTTGACGATCACCGAGATAAGGCCGGCAATGATCGGATGGATGAGGTCGCTGGCGCGTATCGCTGAATCAGGCATAGCAGGTGGTTCCTTGCAGGTAGGCAGTGACGAGCGACCGAGTGTACGAATAGACTGGCCTGCCCATTCAGGCCAGTTTCTTCACTTACAGCAGACCACATGACAACCACGTTCGAGCTTGAAACCCTGAAGATGCGCGTCAACGACGCGCAATTCGCGCCGCTGGACCTGCACCAGCGCATCCAGCGTGCCATGCGTGCACTGATCCTTGAAGGCGCACTGGCCGGCGGCATGAAACTGCCGGCGACGCGGACCCTGGCCACGTCGCTGGGGGTGGCCCGCGACACCGTCGAGAACGCCTATGTGCAATTGCAGCGCGATGGCTACATCCTGCGCCGCGAGGGTTCGGGGAGCTATGTGTCGCACAGCCTCGGCGCGCAACTGCACGGCGGCACGCAACGGCGCATCAAGGCCCAGGCACAAAAAACCAGTAACCGGCTGCCTGGCCAGGGCCTGAGCCAGCGTGGCCAAACCCTCTTCGACAACGGTGGCGTCAGTGATCAACAGGCAATCAAGGCCTTTGCCACCGGCCTGCCGGAAACTCGCTCGTTCCCGATGGATGTCTGGGAGCGCCTGCAACGCCAAGCCGTGAAAGACCATCGCGACAACGTCCTGCTACATGGTGACCCACAGGGCTGCGAGGCCCTGCGCAAGGCCATCGCCACCTACCTGAATCTGGAGCGTGGCGCCAAAGTGGCACCCGAGCAGGTGCTGGTGCTCAGCAGTACCCGCCAGGCGCTGTTCCTTTGCGCACAGATGCTGGTGGATGCCGGCAAGCCGATCCTGCTGGAGAACCCCGGCTACTTTGGCGCGAAAAAAGCCTTTGAAGCGGCGCAAGCGCGGATCGTACCCATCGACGTCGACGCCCAGGGCATCCGCACCGACCTGCTACGTGCCGACCGCAGCGGCGCCCGTTGCGTCTACCTCACCCCTTCGCATCAGTACCCCACGGGCGCGACCCTGAGCCTGGAGCGCCGCCTTGAACTGATCAACTGGGCGGCGGAAAACGGCACGTGGATCATCGAGGACGACTACGACAGCGAATTCCATTACGACGGCCTGCCGACCACCTGCGTGCAGGGCCTGGACAGCCACCAGCGCACCCTGTACATCGGCACCTTCAGCAAGACCCTCTACCCCGGCCTGCGCATCGGCTACATGGTGCTGCCGGCAGAGCTGGTGGCGCCCTTCAGCGCGGCACGCAGCATCATCGACGGGCATACGCCGCAGGTGCTGCAACTGACCCTGGCGCGCTTCATGGACGACGGCCACTACAACGCCCATGTGCGAGCCATGCGCAAGCTCTACGCCGGACGCCGGGCGTGCCTGCTCGAGGCCATTGGCAAGCACCTGGCGGGCATCGTCACCGCCATGCGCCCGCCGGGTGGCCTGCAGATTCCCTGTGTGCTCGAGCCGGGCTGGTCAGAACAACAGACCCAACGCCTGGCCGCCCGTGCCGGTGTGCAGCTGCCCGGGCTCAGCCGCTTGTATGCCGGTGAACACAAGCAGCAGGGCTGGTTGCTGGCCTATTCATCACTGAAAGCCAGTGAAATCGAAACGGCGATCCGGCAGCTGGCCAAGGCCCTGAAACAACCATCGCGTCAGTGAAAAATAGTGGTAGCAACTATCTGTGGGAGCGGGCTTGACCCGCGATGAGGCCAGTACAACCAGCACATCAGGCGGCGCCTGGTTTACGACCGCTTCGCGCTCGATCGCGGGTCTAGTCGGGACGCCGCACCGCCGCTCCCACAGGTCGCTCCTCGAGCAATTGCTGGATCACCTGCTCCTGGGTGTCGTAGGCGCCCTCGCCAAAGTGCACATAGCGCACCTGGCCGTTGCCGTCGACGATGTAGTGCGCCGGCCAGAACTGGTTGCCGAAGGCGTTCCAGATCGCATAGTCGTTGTCGATGGCCACCGGGTAATCGATGTCCAGCTTGGCCACTTGCTCGCGCACATTGTCGACCACCCGTTCTTCGGCGTATTCCGGGGTGTGCACGCCGATCACCACCAGGCCCCGGTCAGCGTAGCGCTTGGCCCAGGTGTTGACGTGCGGCAGGCTGCGTCGGCAGTTGATGCACTCGTAGGTCCAGAAGTCCACCAGCACCACCTTGCCCTTGAGCGCTTCGCGGTCAAGCGGCGGCGAGTTGAGCCACTGCACGGCACCGGCCAGCTCCGGCATCGGCCCCAGTACTTCAAGGCTTGCAGGCGTGCCAGCAAAAAGGCGGTTGCCCAGGCCTGCGGCCGCCAGCAGCACGGCCAGCAAGGCGGCCAGGCCCAAGGCCCGGCGGCGGGTAGCGTTAACGTTGATGTTCATGGATGAACCTCCCTGGTCGATGGCTTAACCGCCTTCATGGCAGTCGCTGGCAAATTTCTGGTACTGCAGGCGGTGCTCCTTGCCCTGGGAATCAAGGTAGTCCATTTGCGCATTGACTACGCCGCAGCCGATGCGGCTGTCTTCGTGCAAGGCCAGGACCTTGTGCACATCCAGTTGCTGGCCATAGCGATACGGCTGCACCGGCACGTTGTCGTTGGCCTGGGCGGCAATGGCGCCGAAGCTCAGCAGGGTCACCAGGCTGGCAGTGGCAAGGGTCTTGATGTTCATGGCGGTACTCCCGAAGCAGGATGCAAGGCGGTGAAGGGTTCCACCGCGTTGCTGGCTATTTCAGGCCTGCCAGGTATCGCCGATGTGTCCGGATCGCGTCGTTTTGCCTCCCCAGGTATCTGTGTCCACAGCAGATACACTGCAATACAAACCCCGGCAGGCAAGCGACAGCGGCCTCGGTACACTTGCCGCCACCACCATAACGGGAGCCGGACGATGGAGCATGTCGATCACATCCTGATCGTCGACGATGATCGCGAGATCAGGGAGCTGGTGGGCAACTACCTGAAAAAGAACGGGCTGCGCACCACCATTGCCGCCGATGGCCGGCAGATGCGCGCCTTCCTCGAGTCCAATGTGGTCGACCTGATCGTGCTCGACATCATGATGCCCGGTGACGACGGCCTGCAGCTGTGCCGCGAACTGCGCGCCGGCAAGCACAAGGCCACGCCAGTGCTGATGCTGACCGCCCGCAACGACGAAACCGACCGCATCATCGGCCTGGAAATGGGCGCCGACGATTACCTGAGCAAACCCTTTTCGGCTCGCGAACTGCTGGCCCGAATCAACGCCGTACTGCGCCGCACGCGCATGCTGCCGCCGAACCTGAGCGTCAGCGAAAGCAGCCGCCTGATCGGCTTCGGCCACTGGCGCCTGGACACCACCGCGCGTCACCTGCTCGACACCGACGGCACCCTGGTGGCCCTGAGCGGCGCCGAGTATCGCCTGCTGCGGGTGTTTCTCGATCATCCGCAACGGGTGCTCAGCCGCGAGCAACTGCTCAACCTCACTCAAGGCCGCGAAGCGGATATCTTCGACCGCTCCATCGACCTGTTGGTCAGCCGCTTGCGCCAGCGCCTGCAGGATGACGCCCGCGAGCCGGCCTACATCAAGACGGTACGCAGCGAGGGCTATGTGTTCTCCTTGCCGGTACAACGGGTCGAGGCCTGAACATGACCACCTTGATGCGCTGGCCGCGCACCCTCGCCTCACGCCTGGCGCTGATCTTCTTCACCGGCCTGGTGCTGGCTTATGGGCTGTCGTTCAGCTTCCAGTTCTACGAGCGCTACCAGAGCTCGCGCTCGATGATGCTCGGTAACCTGGAGCAGGACGTCGCCACCTCCGTGGCCATCCTCGACCGCCTGCCGGCCGCTGAACGCGCCGCCTGGCTGCCGCGCCTGGAGCGGCGCACCTACCGCTACCGCCTGGATAGCGGCGAGCCCGGCCAGCGCCTGAGCATGGACGATGCGCCCATGGCCGCGCTGTCCATCGGCAAGGCCCTGGGCGGCCAGTACGCGCTGGACTACCAGAGCCTCCCCGGGCCCACACCGCACTTCCAGGTGCGCCTGCGCCTGGCCGATGGCAAGCCGCTGAGCGTCGACGTCACCCCGGCGCCGGTGCCGATGTCGAGCTGGCTGCCCGTGGTGCTGCTGATCCAGCTGGCGGTGCTGTTGCTGTGCACCTGGCTGGCGGTGAAAACCGCGATCCGCCCGCTGACCCGCCTGGCCGAAGCGGTCGACCAGCTCGACCCCAACGCCCCGGGGCCACAGCTGGACGAAAGTGGCCCACGGGAAGTGGTGTATGCCGCGGTGGCCTTCAATACCTTGCAGGCGCGCATCGGCGCCTACCTGAAAGAGCGCATGCAACTGCTGGCGGCGATCTCCCATGACCTGCAGACGCCGATCACGCGCATGAAGCTGCGGGTCGAAGCCATGGACAATGGCCTCGACAAAGACAAATTCTGGAGCGACCTGGAGGCCATGGAACACCTGGTGCGCGAAGGCGTGGCCTATGCCCGCAGCATCGATGGCAACAGCGAAGCACCGTGCCGGGTCAACCTCGATGCCTTTCTCGACAGCCTGGTGTTCGACTACCAGGACAGCGGCCAGCCGGTCGAGCTGCACGGCAAGAACGGCGCGCTGATCGAGACCCGCCCGCAAGCCTTGCGCCGGGTGCTGGTGAACCTGATCGACAACGCCCTGAAGTTCGCTGGCGCGGCGCAGCTTGAGGTGCACAGCGGCGCCAACCACAGCACTGTGATTCGCGTGCTCGACCAAGGCCCGGGGATTCCCGCCGAAGAGCTCGACGCGGTATTGCAGCCCTTCTATCGCGTGGAGAATTCGCGCAACCGCAGCACCGGCGGCACCGGCCTGGGCCTGGCTATCGCCGCGCAGCTCACCCAGGCCATCGGCGGCTCCCTGACCTTGAGCAACCGGGCCAGCGGGGGGTTGTGCGCGCAGATCGAACTGCCCTGAACGCTCAGCCTTGATCAGCTACTGCGGTGCGGCAATGGCCGGGTACAAGCACCGCAGTGATGCTGGCGAATGGAATGCAGCGGCATTCATCATCGCAGGCGAAGTACAGCTGCAATTGGTGCGCGCCCCAGTCGATGCGGCGTACTTCGCCTGACTGGCTGTCCATGACCCCGTACTCGGCGGCAAAACAGCCGTACAGCACCACGGTGTCTCCAGGTTGATACAGGCGAAGACGCTCTTTGTTGTCGTCGTCCATGTCGGCATGGCTCCAGCCCTTGAACCGGCATCATCACCCTCTGCAAGCAGGTGCGCTACTGGCAAAAATACCAGGCCCCGTTCATGCCGCTTTCTGCCGCGGCACCAGGGTGATCCAGTAGCGGCTGCGTGCCTGCACCGCCAGCGGCAGGCTGGCAGCCAGCAAGGTCAACACCCGGTCGGTGTCATCCAGGCGGAAGGTCCCCGTAACCTTGAGCGACTCCAGCGCCGGCTCCCAGCGCAACCAACCCGGCCGATAACGCGACAGCTCACGCAAAAACTGCCCCAGCGGCTGGTCGTTGACGCTCAGCACACCGTCGCGCCAGTCCGGTTGATGGGGATCGAAACGGTCCATGGCGCCACTGCCATCGGCGCTGATGGTCAGTTGATCGCCGGCCTGCAAGGCCAGCGCCGCACCGTGGCGCGGCCGCACCTGCACCGAGCCATGCAGCACGCCGATGCAACACTGTTCGGCGTCGCGGCGCAGGCACACCTGGGCCTGGCCAACGCTCACCCGGGCCATGCCCAGCTCGACGTGCAGGGCTTGGGCGCGACTGACGTTCAGGGCGATCTCACCCTCGACCAGGGTCAAGCGCTGGTGAACAAGGTCAAGGTCGACGGCAGTGGCGGTGTTCAATTGCAGCAGGCTGCCATCGGCCAGGCGCACGCCACGGCGTTCACCCACTGCGGTACGCAGGTCGGCGCGCAAGGCCTGCAGCGGCGGTTGCTGGCTGAGCAGCCAGCCAGCAGGCAGCAACACGGCTACCATCAGGCCGCGCTTGAGCAAGGTACGACGGTTCGGTTCGGGGCGATCCAGGCTGGCCATGGCCACGCTTGGCGGCACCTCCTGAAAGCGTTGGCGCAAGCCTTCGGCGCGCTGCCAGATCTGCTCGTGCTGTGGGCTTGCCGCGCGCCAGTACTGCAAGCGCTGCAAGTCGTCGGCGCTGGCGCGCCCGGAATCGAGCAAGGCCAGCCAGCGCGCCGCCGTGCGGGCCAGTTGCCGGGATTCGCGACTGAAGGTGCGGTTCATAGGTCAACCAACAGGCAATGCTCATAGGCCTGAGCCATGTAGCGTTTGACCGTACGCTCACTGACAGCCAGACGCTCGGCAATCTGTGCGTAGTTCAGGCCTTCGAGCTGCGACCAGAGAAACGCCCGACGCACTGCTGGCGGCAAGCCATCGAGCAGTTCGTCCAGGGCCTGCAAGGTTTCCAGCAGCAACCAGCGCTGTTCCGGTGACGGCATCTGCACTTCGGGCAGGTTGGCCAGGGCCTCGAGGTAGGCCTGTTCCAGGCTGCGGCGTTTGTGGAAGTTGACCAGCAAGCGCTTGCCGACGGTCAGCAGGTAGGCCCGCGGCTCACGCAGTTCGCTAAGTACCTGGGGGCTGGCCAGCACCCGCAGGAAGGTGTCCTGGCTGAGGTCGGCGGCATCCCAGCGGTTGCCCAGGCGCTGATACAACCAGCGTTCGAGCCAGCTGCGATGCTCCCGATAGAGGCCATGCAGGGTCTGCTCGGTTGGGCTCGCCGCTTCGCTCATGTCTACGCACCTGGATGGATTAGACTCAAATGAGATTGATTCTAATTAATACCCTGGCGCAATCCAAGCGCTATTACACGGCATTTATCATCTGCCAGCGCTGGCGCACCTCCCGCACCGTGAGGGCCGATACCCCGCGCAGTGGGTGTGTGCTCTTGCCGGTTGCAAGATGCCAGTCCGCGGTTGGGCCTTCACCTGGCGTGGCGCAGCGACGATCCCTCGCCGCTGCCGGGGCGCGTTATCGCGTTGACTGAAAGCGCGGACACTGGCCTTCGAGCCGATACCGCAGGGTAACCAGCTGGCCGCTGGAGTCTTCAAAGGTCATCAGCATTGGCGCCGCTTCGCAGCCGCGGGCCATGGGTGTTTGCTCGATCAGACGGGCGACATCCACGGATTTGCCGTAGGCAAAATCCTGGATCGCGGGGACGGTCTTGCCGGTTCTTGCTGCATAGGCCTGCACTGCCTGCTCATGGGCAACCAGACGCGCATCCTTTACCTCTGGTGCCGAAGCCAGCGCGCTTTGGCCGGCCAGCAGAACCACTGCGGCCATCACCAAACCTTGCATGCGCTTCATTGGCGGATACCTCGAATGAAGTTAAATGACGACAGCAACAACGGCTTTGAGCTTACGCCCCTAATGGCATTTCAGCTACAAAGTGATACCAAGCGCCTGACGCAATTGCTCGCCTCGGCGGTCGGATGCGGCGCTGACCAGGGCGTAGTTGTAGCCCCCTCGCGACCAGTAACGTGCCTGCAGCTGGCCGTCGGTTCGCTCACCACTGGGCATGCGCGCATAGTGCTCACCCGGCGAGCGCAGGAACAGGCTGACCCGCTGGCCCTGGGCGTCTTCAAACAACAACAGCGCCGCCGGCCCCTGCTCGTTGCTCAGCAGCCGCGCACCTAGCGGGGTAAAACCGTAGGCCGAGAGGTCCGGTAAAGTGCCGACATGGGCAAAGTGCTGGCCCAGCCAGGCCTGCAGGCGTGCCGGGTCCTGGGCGCTGAGGTCGAGGGCCTTGGCATCGGCGAACAGCCGATGGGCCTGCACGGCATCGGCCATCGGCGGGTTGCTGGCCAGCAGGCTCGCCTCGCGCACCTGCCAGCCGCCCAGGCCGCCGATGCCCAGGGTCACCAGCAGTACCGCGGCACTGGCCCAGCGCCGTTGCCGCCGGCGGCGCAACTCACGGCGCACGTTGGCTGGGTCCAGGCGCGGGTTGGGTGCTTGCGCGGCAAAGCCGGACAGCGCCGCGCGCAGCTGGCAGGCATCGTTGCGCCAGGCTTCGACCCGCGCCGCCTGCTCGGGGTTGGCCGCCAGGTACAGCTCCACCGCCCGCCGCCGCTCGCTGTCCAGATGCTCGTCGACATAGGCGTGCAGCTCGTGTTCGGACGGGATCAAGCTCATTTCAACCTCCGCAGCGCCGGGGGCGGCGTGTCGCCCTCGGCCAGTTCGCGCATGGCCGCGCGGGCGCGCGACAAGCGTGACATTACCGTGCCGATCGGCACATCCAGGGCCAGGGCGGCCTCCTTGTAGCTCAGGCCTTCAACGCTGACCAGCAACAGCAAGGCGCGCTGCTCGGTGGGCAGTTGCGCGAACGCTGCCAGGCCCGACTGGGCAACGACGATATCTTCGGTGTTGCTGCCCGCCTCCTCGCTGCGGCCGAACCAGGCCAGCCAGCGTGCCTGGCGGCGTTCGCGGCGTTTGCCGTCGATAAACTGCCGGTACAGGATCGAGAACAGCCAGGCGCGCAGGCTGGCGTCTTCGCGTTGTTGACCACGGCGGCTCAAGGCGCGCTCGACCGTGGCCTGGACCAGGTCGTCGGCGCTGCTGGCCTCGCGGGTCAGCCACAGGGCGAAGCGACGCAGGCGCTCAAGCATCTGGCGTAATTGCTCGTCGTCTAGCTCGTTCATTGCCGCAGTCTTGGCCTGTAGGCGATCAGTGTACGAGGCAGACGCTGGCGGTGAAGAATTATTCCCTGGCGCTGGAATAAAATTCTGCGCCACGCGTCGTACCGGCTCATTCACTGACCCGGATCACCGCCATGAGCACTCCGTTACACGGCCGCCCGCGTGCTTTGCGCCTGGCTGCCATCGGCTTCGGGCTGACGGCCCTGGCCGCGGGTTTTGCCTACGCCGCCGGCTGGATCGGCGCCGAGCGCCTGACCCCGAAGCGCATTATCGACACCTTCGAAGCCCAGGCCGGGCACTACCCCGGTTACCGTAAGAATCACGCCAAGGGCCTGTGCGTCAGCGGCTACTTCCAGAGCAGCGGCGCGGCGGCCAACCTGTCCACCGCGCGGGTGTTCAGCCAGGCCAGGGTACCGGTAATCGGCCGCTTCGCCATCGGCGGTGCCAACCCCCACAGCCCTGACGCCAGCGTGCCGACCCGCAGCCTGGCGCTGCAACTGAGCAGCGACGATGGCCAACTGTGGCGTACCGGCATGAACACCCCACCGGTGCTGGCAGTGGGTACGCCAGAAGCCTTCTACCAACAGGTGCTGGCCATGACCCCGGACCCGGCCACCGGCAAGCCGGACCCTGCGCGGATGCAAGCGTTTTTCGCCGCCCACCCGGAGAGCGCCGCCTTTCGCCAATGGGCCAAGGACTACAAAGCCTCGGACAGTTTCGCCAGCTCCAGTTACAACAGCATCAACGCCTTTGCCCTGATCGATGCCAGCGGCAAGGCCCGTTACGTGCGCTGGAGCCTGGTGCCACAAACGCCTTTCGCCGCACTGCCGGCGCAGGTCGACGACAACGACTACCTGCAACACGACCTGCGCCAGCGCCTGAGCCAGGGCCCGCTGCGCTGGACCCTGCAATTGACCCTGGCCGAGGCCGGCGATACCGTCGATGACCCCAGCCAGGCCTGGCCCGCACAGCGGCCCACGGTAAACGCCGGCACGCTGCTGATCGACCAGGTCGATGCCCCGGAACAAGGCGCCTGTCGCGACCTGAACTTCGACCCGCTGATTCTGCCGAGCGGCATCCAGCCTTCGGCCGACCCGATCCTCGCGGCCCGCTCGGCGGCCTACTCGGAATCCTTCAACCGCCGCAGCCGTGAAGCCGCGCAGCTGGGAGCTCGCCCATGAAACCTGTTGCCTTCCACCCCCTGGCCCGTGTGCTGCACTGGCTGATGGCGGTGCTGATCCTGGCCATGCTGTTCGTTGGTGTGAGCATGGTCAGCGACCTGTCGCCGCGCCATACCTGGCTGATCAGCCTGCACAAGGCCATTGGCCTGGCCCTGTTGCTGCTGGTGATCGTGCGCATTGGCGTACGCCTGAGCCTGCCGCACCCGCCGCTACCCGACGACTTGCCGCCACTGCAGCGCTGGGCGGCGAAAGCTTCGCACCTGCTGCTGTACGGGCTGATGCTGGCGATGCCGGTGCTGGGCTGGGGCATGCAGTCTGCCGGCGGCTATCCGCTGGCGCTGCAACTGCCGGCGCTGTTGCCCCACGACCTGCAGCTGTATGCCCTGCTGCGCCAGGCCCACGGCTGGCTGGCCTATGTGCTGTTTGCCAGCGTGCTGGTGCACCTGGGTGCGGCGCTGGTGCACGGGCTGGTACGCCGTGACGCCGTGCTGCGCAGCATGTGGCCGGGGCCACTGCCAAAGGATTAATATCTTAATTAATTTGCGTTCCCGTCCACTTCTACTCGTAATAGGTCTATTCAAAAATAAAGATAATATGTTAACAATATAGGCAGAGACACCTGGCACCCGCCACACACAACAACAAGAAAGGTAGCCCCAAATGCTTCTGCCCCGTTCGCTGACGGTGAGTGCCGGCCTGTGCGCCGCATTCGCCCCCTACATCGCCCAGGCCGAGTTCATCAAGGACAGCAAGGCCAGCCTTGAAACGCGCAACTTCTACTTCAGCCGCGACTTTCGCCAGAGCGGCGCGCCACAGAGCCAGGCGCGGGAATGGGCTCAGGGTTTTATCCTGAAAATGGAGTCGGGCTTTACCGAAGGCACCGTAGGCTTTGGCCTCGATGCCCTGGGTGAGCTGGGGGTCAAGCTCGACGCCAGCCGCGACCGGCGCGGCACCGGCCTGCTGCCCTTCGGCGCCAGCCAGGAGCCGGTGGACAACTACAGTGAGCTGGGCCTGACCGCCAAGCTGCGGGTCAGCAAGACCATCCTCAAGCTCGGCACCCTGCAACCGATGCTGCCGGTGGCGGCGATCAACGACGTGCGCCTGCTGCCTTCGACCTACAGCGGCGGCCTGCTGACCTCCCAAGACATCGACGGCCTGACTCTGAACCTCGGCCGCCTGGAAAAACAGAACCTGCGCGACTCCTCGAGCAACGACGGGATGAGCTACGCCGGGGTCGAGAGCAATCACCTGGACCTGGCCGGCGGCACCTACGCGATCAACCCGCGCCTGGCCGTCAGCTATTACTACGCGCAGATGCAGGATATCTACCGCCAGCACTACGCCGGGCTGGTCCACGACCTGCCCCTGGCTGAAGGCATCAACCTGCGCAGCGACCTGCGTTACTTCGACACCCGCGAACAGGGCAGCCACGACCTGCGCGCGGCTTCGCGGGTCGACGGCGGCAAGATCGACAACCGCTTCTTCAACGGCATGCTGACCCTGGGCGTGGGCGCACACAAGTTCGGCCTCGGTTACCAGAACCTCTCAGGCGACGGCGATTTTGCTTACCCTGGCCTGGACCCCTACTCGGTCAACCTGGTCACCGTGAACGTCTTCACCAAGGCTGAAACCGATGCCTGGCAGGCGCGTTACGACTACAACTTCGCCGCCCTCGGCCTGCCGGGCTTGAGCTTCATGACCCGCTACGTGAATGGCAGCCATATCGAAACCGCCAGTGTCAGCGGCGGTAAGGAATGGGAGCGCGATACCGACATTGCCTACGTGGTGCAAAGCGGGCCGCTGAAAAATGTCAGCGTGCGGCTGCGCAACGCCACCTTCCGTTCCAGTGGCGGCCTGACCACGGACATCGACGAGAACCGGCTGATTGTCGGCTACACCCTGGCGCTCTGGTGAGCGAAGGTGGCGGCCGCGTGAAAACAACGCTTTATTAGTTTTTTGGGAATGCTTATCATCTGCATCATTTTTTCGGGATGCAGCCAGGATGAGCGCACCGCCGTCACCGCCCAATGCCGAGCTCGGCCAGCTTTATCAGCACCATCACCTGTGGCTGCAACACTGGCTGCGCCGGCGTCTGAGCTGTCCGCAACGGGCGGCGGACCTGATGCAGGACACCTTCGTACGCATCCTCGCCTCCTCCGAGGCGCTGGAGCTGGTGCGCCTGCTGCGTGAGCCGCGCAACTACCTGGTGACGGTGGCGCGGCGGGTGATGATCGATCATTTCCGTCGTCAGCAACTGGAGCGCGCTTACCTGGAAGCCTTGGCAGCGCAACCGCAAGCCGAACAGATCTCCAGCGAAGAGCAGGTGCTGATTCTGGAAACCCTGCGTGAAATCGACCAACTGTTGGCGGGCTGCGGCGCCAAGGCGCGCAAGGCGTTTCTGATGGCCAACTGGCTGGGCATGACCTACGTGGAAATTGCCGAGGCCCTGGGTGTGTCACTGACCACGGTGAAAAAGTACCTGATCAAGACCACCGAACGCTGCCTGCTGCTCGCTTACGATGCTCAGCCATGACTGACCGCGAGCGCCAACGCCAAGCCCTGAAGGCCGCCGCCCGCTGGCATGTGCAACTGACCGCCGGCGATGCCCCGGCCGAACTGCACCAGGCCTGGCAGGTATGGCTGGCCAGTGCTGCCGAGCATCGCTGGGCCTGGGCACGGGTCGAGCAGTTGCAGGGGCGCCTGGCCAGTGTGCCAGGCGGCCTCGCCTTCGATACCTTGCAGCGTAGCGAAGCCGAAGGCCTGCCCCGGCGCAGCGTGCTCAAGGGCCTGCTGCTGGCCAGCGGCCTTGGCCTTGGCGGCTGGGCCAGCTATCGCAGCCAGCCTGCGCAGCACTGGCTGGCGGATGTGCACAGTGCCACTGGTGAAATTCGTCACCTGACCCTCGCCGACGGCAGCCAGTTGGTACTCGACACCGCCAGCGCCGTGGACATCCGCTTCGATGCTCAGCAACGACTGATTCGCCTGCGTCACGGGCGGGTTTTTCTGACTAGCGGCAAGGACAGCCGGCAACGCCCCTTGCGCGTGGAAACCGCCCAAGGCCTGGTCGAAGCCCTGGGCACGCGCTTCAGCGTCGATCAGCGCGAAGCCGCCAGCCAGGTCGAGGTGTTCGAGCAGGCGGTGCGCATCAACCCGCATCAGGCGCCGGCACGTCGCCTGGACGCTGGCCAGCGTTGCCAGTTCGACAGCCATGCGGTACACGCCACGCAGGCCGTCGCCAGCAGCGAAGCGGCCTGGACCGGCGGGCACCTGATCGTCGAGGACTGGCGCCTGGGCGATGTACTCGAAGAACTCGGCCGCTACCGCCCTGGGCTGTTGTCCTACGCCAGTGAGCTTAACGGGCTACGCGTCTCCGGGACCTTCTCCCTCACCAACAGCGATGCGGCGCTGTCGGCCCTGGCCACGTCGTTCAAGCTTCAGGTGCGCCGGTACAACCGCTTCTGGGTCAGCGTTGGCCTGAGTTGAAATTCTTTCAGCAAGGGGTGTCTGTTTTTTTTCGTTCGTCCGCCTCTGTAGGAAATAATCTCATTTGCGAACGAAGAGGATTTCCATGCAACCCCGCTTCCCCCGTGCCCTCCTCCCCCAGCTGATTGGCCGACACCTGCTTGCCGCCGCTCTGGTCATGCCCCTATTGCCCCTCGACGTTGCCCAGGCAGCAGAGACCGACAGCGCCAGTAACGGCCAGGTATTTGCCATTGAAGCGGGTTCCTTGAGCCAGGTGCTGGGCAGCTTTGCGGCGGCGGCCGGGGTCAACCTGTCGTACGACGCGCAACTGACCAGCAGCCAGCAGAGCCAGGGCCTGCAGGGGCGTTACGGGGTGCTCGAAGGCCTGAGCCGGATCCTCGCTGGCAGTGGCCTGCAGGCTTACCGCCAGGCCGACGGCAGCTACTCGATCCGCCCGCTGCCGGCCAGTGATGGCGCGCTGGAACTGGGCGCCACCACCATTGGCGCCAGCACCTTGAACCCCCACATGGAAACCACCGACAGCCTCACCGTGCGTCAGGTCAGCTTTGCCAAGGGCGAGCATTCACTGCGCGAAACGCCGCAGTCGGTGACGGTGATCACCCGCAAAATGATGGATGAACAAAACCTCACCACCCTCGAACAGGTGATGGAGAAGACGCCGGGGATCACCGTGCATGACTCGCCCATGGGCGGCAAATACTTCTACTCGCGCGGTTTCATGCTTGCCGGCCAGTACCAGTACGACGGCGTGCCGCTGGACTTGGGTGGCAACTACGTACAGGCCAACAGCTTTGCCAGCGACATGGCCTACTACGATCGTGTCGAAGTGCTGCGCGGCGCCGCCGGCATGCTCAAGGGCTCTGGCAGTTCTGCCGGCGGGGTCAACTTCATCCGCAAGCGCGGCCAGGAAAAGGCCGCCACCAGCGTCAGCCTTTCGGCCGGCTCCTGGGACAACTACCGTGCCCAGCTCGATACCGGTGGCCCGCTGAACGAATCCGGCAGCCTGCGTGGCCGGCTGGTGGTTGCCGGGCAGGACCGCCAGTATTTCTACGACATGGGCAAGCGCGACGACCAGGTGGTCTACGGCGCCCTGGACTACGACTTCAACGACGCCACCACCCTCGGCATCGGCGCCGCCTACGAGAAGCTCAACGCCACCCCTTGCTGGCAGGGCCTGCCGCGCTACAGCAATGGTGCGGACCTGAAGCTGTCGCGCGCCACCTGCCTGGGCGCGACCTGGAACAGCTGGGAAAGCCAGCGGGTCAACCTGTTCGCCGACCTCACCCATCATTTCAACGACCAGTGGCGGTTGAAAGTCGCCGCCATGCACAGCCACAACACCCAGGACATGCAGTACGCGATGACCCTGGGCAGCGTGCCGGTCGGCAGCAGCTCGGCCAACAACCAACTGTACTCCGGCGTGTTCGACTACGACCAGCACGACTACGGCATGGACGCCTACCTGGACGGCAAGTTCAATGCCTGGGGCCTGGAGCATGAGCTGATCATCGGCGCCAACGCCAGCCGGGCCAAGGGCAGCGACAGCTACGCGCTGATCAACATGACCCAGTTGCTCGGCGTGACCATGGACCCCTTCGCCCCCAACCGCGACATTCCCAAGCCGCCGGACAGCCTGTACCAGACCGCCTCCTACCGCGGCGGCCCGCTGCCGGTGGAAAGCGACACGCGGCAGATGGGCACCTATGCCACCTTGCGCCTGAAACTGGCCGAGCCCCTGACCCTGGTGCTTGGCAGCCGGGTCAGCTGGTACCGCAGCCAGCGCGATTCCTACACCCAGGCCTGGGACTACTGGCAGCATGACCGCAGCCAGGAAAACGGCCAGGTCACGCCGTTTGCCGCGCTGATCTACGACCTGGACGACACCTGGTCGGTGTACGGCAGCTACGCCGACATCTTCCAGCCCCAGGGCACCTACACCGATGCCCAGGGCAGCCCGTTGCAACCCAAGACCGGCGCCAACTATGAGCTGGGGATCAAGGGCGAATGGCTCGATGGCGGCCTGAACGCCGCGTTCAACCTGTTCCGCACCATCGAGGCGCACCGCGCCGAAGCCGATTACGATTCGGTGTGCGCCGGTTCCTCCGACGGTTACTGCTACAGCGACAAGGGCAAGGTCCGTGCCCAGGGTTTCGAAGCCGAGCTCAGCGGCGAACTGGCCGAACGCCTGCAGGTGCTGGCCGGCTACACCTACACCGAGCTTGAGTACCTCAAGACCAACAGCACCAGCCAAGACGCGACCTTCACCGCCAGCTACGTACCGCGCCATCTGCTGCGGGTCTGGGCCGACTACCAGCTGGACGGCCCGCTGCAGCGCTGGAGCCTGGGCGGCGGGGTCAACGCGCAAAGCGACAACCACTACCAGGACCGCGCGGCGAAAACCGTACAGCCCGGCTACGCGATCTGGAACGCGCGCCTAGGCTACCAGCTGGACGACAACTGGAGCATTGCCGTCAACGGCAACAACCTGTTCGACAAGCATTACTACTCCAGCGTCGGCGCCCTGGCCTGGGGTAACTTCTACGGTGAGCCGCGCAATTTCATGGTGACCCTCAAAGGCGATTTCTGACGCCGGTGATTTGCGGTCGACGCCAGCCGATGATAATCGTTATCATCTTGTGCCGGTCGTCGACCGCCTTGCCCTCACCTGCCCTGGATAACCCATGACCACTGCAACGGACCCTGCCGTGCTCGCTTCAGCCGAGCGCTCCTCTTTCGACCTGCGCCCGCTACTGGCGGCCAACATGGCCTGCACCATGGCGTTGATGGCCTTCGTTTCCTTGATCGGCCCGATTGCCCGCACCCTGGGCCTGGCCACTTGGCAGGCAGGTACCGCGGTCACGGTTGCCGGAGTGATCTGGATGCTCCTGGCCCGCTCTTGGGGCCGGGCCAGTGACCGCCTGGGGCGGCGCAAGGTGCTGTTGCTCGGCACCGCAGGCTTTACCGCGGCCTACTGGGCGTTGTGCCTGTTCATCGACACCGCCTTGCACCTGCTGCCCAGCGCAGCACTGGCCTTTGCCGGGCTGGTGCTTGGCCGCGGCTTGATCGGCGCCTTCTACGCCGCATTGCCGGTCGGCGGTGCAGCGCTGATTGCCGACAACATCGAACCCCGGCACCGCGCCCAGGCCATGGCTTCACTGGGGGCGGCCAACGCTGTGGGCCTGGTGATCGGCCCGGCGCTGGCAGCGGTCCTGGCCCGCTACAGCCTGAGCCTGCCGTTCTATGTGATGGCGGTGCTACCGATGCTGGCGTTCCTAGTGCTGCTACTCAAGCTCAAACGCCAGGAGTTGCACCTCAAGCAGCCGCCACGCCCGGTACGCCTGGCCGACCCGCGCCTGCGCCGGCCGTTGCTGGTGGCTTTCGTGGCGATGCTCAGCGTGTCGGTGGCGCAGATCACCGTCGGCTTCTTCGCCCTCGACCGCCTGGGCATGGCCCCGGCCGATGCCGCGCAAACCGCCGGTGTCGCCCTGACCATGGTCGGTGTGGCGCTGATCCTGGCACAGATCCTGGTGCGCAAGCTTGAGTGGCCGCCGTTGCGAATGATCCGCGTCGGCGCCAGCATCGCCGCCGTGGGTTTTGCCGCCAGCGCCCTGGCCAGCAGTGCCGTGGGCCTGTGGGCGTGTTTCTTCGTTTCGGCCTGTGGCATGGGTTGGGTGTTCCCGGCGTTTTCGGCGCTGGCGGCCAATGCCATGGACGCCAGCGAGCAAGGCGCCACGGCCGGTTCCATCGGCGCGGTGCAGGGGCTGGGCGTGGTCATCGGGCCGCTGGCCGGGACCCTGATCTATGCCGTTGATCCGCGCCTGCCATACCTGATTGTCGCTGCGTTACTGTTGTTGGTAGGCCTGTGGCCGCAGCCGAAAAAGCCCGCCTAACAGGTGGGCCGCTAAAGCCTGGCCGAATGTGCTTTAATGCCTCGCCCAAAATTTTTGACACATAAGGCGGCTATGGACACGGGGACACGACTCAAACTGGTGCGTGAACGCAACAAACTCTCCCAGCGGGAGCTGGCTCGACGCAGTGGCCTGACCAACTCGACGATCTCGCAGATCGAGCAGAATCGCGTCAGCCCGTCGGTCAGTTCCCTGAAAAAGCTGCTTGAAGGCATTCCGATGTCGTTGGCGGAGTTCTTCAGTTTCGACGAGCCGATCCGCGAAGAGCGCTTTGTGTTCCGCTCCACCGAGCAGCCAGACCTGGGCAACAGCGGCCTGCGCATGTTGCTGGTGGGGGCCAGTGTCGAGGGCCGGCAGATGCGCATGTTGCGCGAGCTGTACGCGCCAGGCGCCGATTCCGGTGAGCCGATCGTGCATGCCGAAGGCGAAGAATGCGGCCTGGTGACCCGAGGCACCATCGAGTTGCGGGTCGATGGCCAGGTCAGCATCCTCAACTCGGGCGACGGCTACTACTTCCCCACCACCCTGCCCCACAGCTTCAAGAACATTGGCCAGGACGAGGCCGAGATCATCAGCGCCAACACGCCGGCGAACTTCTGATAGTGCGATCGCGGGTCAAGCCCGCTCCTACAAGGTCTGTGTAGGAGCGGGCTTGCCCCGCGATGAAGCTTGCAGCTACATCCAGCCCAACCACTGCCACCAGGTAGCGGCAAACACCAGCATCAGCCCATAGCCGATCAAGGTCACCAGGATCCCCACCCGGGCAAACTGCTTGGCGGTGAAGGTTTCGGTGCCCAGGCAGACCATGTTCTGCGGTGCGTTGATCGGCAGGATAAACCCGTAGCTGACCACAAAGCCCAGGGCCATGGTCATGCCCAGGCGGCTGAAGTCCCCCGGCAGAGTCTGCAGCACGGCGATCAGGATCGGCAGCAGCGCCGAGGTCAGCGCGGTGGCGCTGGCAAAGCCCAGGTGGATCAGAATCAGGAAGGCCGCCAGAATCGAGAACACCCCCAGCGTCCCCAGTTGATCCAGCCCGGTATGGGCCACCACCTGCGCGCCCAGCCATTGCCCGGCCTGGGTGGTGAGCAAGGTAGTGCCCAGGCTGATGCCGACACCAAAGACAATCACCGTGCCCCAGGGAATGCGCGCCTGCACGTCTTTCCAGGTCATGACCCCGAGCCGTGGCAGCAGCAGGATCACCAACCCGGCATAGGTGGTCGAGGTGGTATCGAAGTGATGCAGCTTGCCCTCAGTGGCCCAGGCCAGCAGCAACAGCAGTGACACGCCAAGCAGGCGTTTCTGCGCAGCGGTCATCGGCCCGAGCTCGGCCAAGGTCTTGCTCACCGCCGCCTTGCCGCCGGGAATCGCTTCGCTCTCGGGCGGCAGCATTTTCAGTACCAGGACGATCAGCACCACCGACATGATCAGCGCCCACGGCGCACCGGCAATCAGCCAGTCGATCCACGACACCCGCGCCCCGAGCATCTTGTCCATGAAGCCGACGGTCAGCAGGTTCTGCGCCGCAGCGGTCTGGATACCGATGTTCCAGATGCTGGTGCCCTGGGCGACGATGATCATGATCCCGGCCGCGATGTTGGAACGTTTATCCACGCCGAACGCGGCAATCACCCCCATCATGATCGGCACCACGCAGGCACTGCGCGCCGTGGCGCTGGGCACCACCAGGCTGAGCAGCACGGTAACCGCCACCGCTCCGATGAGGATGCGCCGGGTGCTGACGCCGATGCTCGAGAGCGTCACCAGGGCGATGCGCCGGTCAAGGCCGGTGTGGGTCATGGCCGCGGCGATGAACAAGGCCCCGACCACCAGGGCCAGGGCACTGTTGGAGAACCCGGTCAGGGCCAGGGTGATTGCCGCCGAGGAGCCGTAGATCACCGAAGGGTCGGCGACCGTCGGCGCAGTGCCGAGCAAAAACGCCATCAGCGAGGTGATCATGATCGCGCTGGCTTCGTACGACACCGCTTCGCTGATCCACACCACCACGGCAAAGGCCAGGATTGCCAGCACCCGGTGGCCGGCCACCGGCAAGTCGGCGGGCATCGGCAGCAACAGGACCCCGGCAAGGGCCGCGATACCGACCAACAGGCCAATAGGCACGCGGGTTCCGACGGTTGGAGAGACAGGCGCATTGGCCGCTGAATTCATGGGTGACTCCCTGCAAAACATGTCCAGGCATGATCCTGCAAGTCACCTCAACGCGGACTGATGCGTATCAATGCCCTGAATTCGAGGCATTGTCGGACAATATGTAGTGCGCTAAAAAAATCACTACAAAACCTGTTGACGCCGTTCATCGCCCCTTGCATGATGAGGCCGTCTCCCCGATCGGGGGTACTGGCAAGGGTGTTCCAGGCAGTTCGACAGATCCATGAGCTGTGTGCGGATGGGTACTGCCCAAAAGGCAGCGTGTAGAAGCCCCCAGTTGTGACGCTGCTGTAGCAGCTTTCATTTAACGCTACATGTTATGCGCCAAGTGCGAACAAACAACGAATGGTCAAGGGGGCTTTATGATGAATCTGAACAATCAACCGACTGTTGAAGAACTGGCCCGGCTGTTCGCCGCGCGCAAGGACACGCTCGACAGCCACATCCTCTGGGTTTGCGAATCGGGTGAAGTTCGCCTGGACAGCCTGGATACCCTGAGCGACGAAGCGCAGTTCGAGCAATGCAACCCGAACATGCGGGCTCGCCTGAAGATGTACCGTCGCGGCCAGGGCTACGTTGGCAAGAAGGCCGCCGCCGACACCCAGTACGTCGGACGGGTTCTGCAGACCCTGCAAAGCGAGTGGGCTGCGCTGCAGAACAAACCGGGCGTCGCGGTAATCGACCGCCTCTGCTAAGGGTCGCTGGGGTGCGGCACAGCCCCTGCCACGCTTGAGCCCAATCCCTGCGGATTGGGCTTTTTTTATGGTTCTTCACGGAGTCTCGGGGGCTATGGTCCTTGGCTTGGGATGTTGAGGCTGCGAGCTTATCCGTTCGCTGTGGCGCCGCTGCCGGCCCCTTCCGCCTTTACGGCGTCCTACTTTTCTCTTGGGAAAAGTAGGCAAAACCGCTCGCTCCCGCATACGGCCCTACGCTGCGCTTCGGGTCCCTTCGCTTCGGTGTCTTCCAGGGGCTCCGCGGCCTACGACTTGCTACGCCAAGTCTACGTCTCGCGACTTCGGCTGACGCCGAAGGGTGCTGCGCACCAGCCCCCTCCAGACACCTACACTCAGCCTCCTGAAGTCGCGAAGTTACGGGCGGCGCCTGCACTGGCGTATCTGCGAAAGCAGATTATGGCGCAGCCAGACTGACGCCGAAGCGCAACAAGCTCGCTTGCAAAGCGAGCACCGACTTGCTTGATCTTGATGCGCGTAGTTCAAGGCGCCGCAGAACGCGACTTCAGGAGGCCGAGCGAAGGTGCCTGTAGGGGCAGTGCGCAGCACCTTCGGCGTCAGCCGAAGACGCGAGACGTAGACTTGGCGCAGCAAGTCGTAGGCCGCGATGCCCCGGAGGGCGCCGTAGCGAGGGGACCCGAAGCGCAGCGTAGGGCCGTATGCAGGAGCAAGCGGTTTTGCCTACCTTTTCCCAAGAGAAAAGTAGGCCGCCGTAAAGGCGGAAGGGGCCGGCAGCGACGCCACAGCAAATGGATAAGCTCGCAGCCTTAACATCCCAAGCCAAGGACCATAGCCCCCAAGACTCCATGAACAGCATTTTTTATTCGCCCCAGGACTTGGCTAGAATGGCGCTTTTACCTGAAGAGCCCACTTATGACCCACCCCGCTTTCGGCACCGGTGATGCGTCCTACCAGGCCGCCGGTGGCATCGACGGCCTGCGCCGCCTGGTCGATGAGTTCTACCGGTTGATGGATGAGAACCCCGAGGCACTGGCCGTGCGCCAGATGCACCCGCAAAGCCTCGATGCCTCACGCGACAAGCTGGCCTGTTTTCTCAGCGGCTGGCTCGGTGGCCCGCGGCTGTTCAGCGAACGCTATGGCCCGATCGCCATCCCGGCCTTCCATGCCCAATGGCCGATCGATGAACACCACAGCGCTATCTGGTTGAGCTGCATGGAGCAGGCAATTGCACTGCAGGATTACCCCGACGAATTTGCCGACTACCTGCTGCGCCAACTGCGCGTGCCGGCCCAGCGCATCGTCCAGGCCAGCCGCGCCCGCCATCCTCAGGCCTGAAGGCGCAGCGCCACCTTCTCCAGCGGCAACGCCCCGGTAGCCAGTGCCCGGGCCCGGTCGACACCCCAGACCATGGCGCGGGTCATGGTTTCGCCGGGACGGCTGTCGTAATACTCCTCGACCAGGGCATTGCCCTGGCACATATAGATGCCGAGGAATAATTGCGTGGCGCCGGTACGCGACAACCGCACCTGCACGTCGATACTGGTCCCGTCACTGAGCTGTTCGTCGTGGCTGCGGCTATGCAGTTGCGCGTCGGCCCAGCTCCAGTAAGTTTCTTCCCTGATACGCATCGAATGACTCCTGTATTGATGGCGGCAGTAGTAAGGCACACAACCCGAAATCAGGCGAGTACGAGCCGCACAACCTTTGCGCGAGGTCAAACAATGCAAAAAAAACCCCGCCGTTGGGCGGGGTGGTGGACGATTCGATCACTTCTTCGCGGGCAAGCGCGGGGTGAATTTGCCCTTCTTGCTACGCGGCAGCGTGTTCAGGCGCACCTGTGCGTCTTCCAGCGTCATGTTGGCAAAGCCCAGCCGATAGCCGCTCTGGCCGCAACGGATTAGATTGTTGATTGGAAAAGCGTCGCTGTTGTCCTCATTGAATAAGTCAACCATGCCCCAGTCTCCCTCCGACAGCGGATCAGTACCGGCAAACAGATGATTGCCCAGAAAAGCACTGACCCTGGTGATTCTGAGACTAGCCGGTCATTTACGGACCACGCGGGCAAAGACAAAAAAGCCCGACCAATGGCCGGGCTATTTTGTCGCACCCCAGGGTGACTTGAGAGGCTTACTTGAGCTTTACGGCGGTGCCGGTGACAAACACCACAACCATGCCACCGCGCGCCGACGGCATGCTGATTTCGTAATCCAGGCCCACCACCGCATCGGCCTGCAGGCTGCGCGCGCGGCTGCGGATTTCGTCGGTGGCCTGGATGCGTGCTTCTTTCAGGGCGCTTTCCAGGGTTTGCGAACGGCCACCGAAAAAGTCGCGAAAGCTGGCAAAAATATCGCGAACCACGTTGATGCCCTGGACCGACTCGGCGCTAACCACATCCAGATAGGCGGCGATTTCCCGGCCTTCGATGGTACCTGTGGTGGTGATGATCATGCTGCTCTCCTTCGGCCTTGCCTGTCAGCCGCCCGGCGCGTCAGTGCGCGGGCGGTAAAAAAACGCGATGGTAGCAAAACCGGCGCCTGGCGCGCGGGCTATTTATACAAGTTATAAATTGTGTAATAGAACGACTGCACCTAGACTTTCAGCCACTGAACGCCCCGCCTGCGAAGGAGCCGCACATGAATACCGCCCACACCCCTGCCTCCGCCTCATGGGCCGAACTGCTGCACGGGCGCAATGCCCTGCGCTCGATCGCCCTGGCCGGGGGTGTGGCCTTGCACGCGATCAACGTCTACATCGTCACCACCATCCTGCCGACCGTGATTGCCGACATCGGCGGCCTGGCGTTTTATGCCTGGAGCACCACCCTGTTCGTCGCCACCTCGATCATCGGCTCGACCCTGTCGGCGCAATTGATCGAACGCCTGGGTGCGCGCGCCGCCTTTCTCCTGGCGTTGGCGGTGTTCGCCCTGGGCTCGGTGATCTGCGCCGCAGCGCCAAGCATGCCGGTGCTGCTGATCGGCCGCAGTGTCCAGGGCCTGGGCGGCGGCATCCTGTTTGCCCTGAGCTATGCCTTGATCCGCCTGGTGTTCGATGAACGCCTGTGGCCGCGGGCCATGGCCCTGGTGTCTGGCATGTGGGGCGTGGCCACCCTGTGCGGCCCGGCGGTCGGTGGCATCTTCGCCCAGCACGGCCATTGGCGCTGGGCGTTCTGGTCGCTGTTGCCGGTGGCGGCGCTGCTGGCGCTGATCGTCATCAGCCAGTTGCGCAACCAGGTCGCCGCCCGTTCGCAATCCCGTCCACCCTATGGCCTGATCGCCTGCCTGGTGGCGTCGGTGCTGGCGATCTCCGCCGCCAGCCTGTCGACGCAACTGCTCTGGAACCTGATCGGTATCGGCGCGGGGCTGGCCATCGCCGTGCTGATCGCACGCCTGGACCACCAGCCCGGCCGACGCCTGCTGCCCACCGGCGCCTACGCCCTGGGCACGCCGCTGGGTGGGTTGTACGCGGTCATGTGCCTGCTGATCGCGGCGATCACCACGGAGATTTTCGTTCCCTATTTCCTTCAGCAGATTCACGGCCTGAGCCCGCTGGCAGCTGGCTACATGACCGCCGCCATGGCCGGTGGCTGGACCGTTGCCGCGTTGTTCAGCGCCAGCCGAACAGGCGCTGGCGCCGAGCGCATGATCCGCTTCGGCCCGGCGGTTATTCTCGTTGCCCTGCTGGCGCTGGCGCTGATGACCCCGCAACAGCGGTGGCTGGCGCAGACGCAAGGCCTGGTTGTGTATTGCCTGGCCCTGGCCGGGGTTGGCCTGGGGATCGGCCTGGGCTGGCCACACCTGTTGACCCGGATACTCAGCGCCGCCCGCCCGGGCGAAGAGAACCTCGCCTCGGCCTCGATCACCACCGTACAGCTGTACGCCACTGCCCTGGCCGCCGCACTGGCCGGGCTGGTCAGCAACAGCGCCGGGCTGGTCGAGCCCGGTGGCGTCGCCGGTGCGCAGCAGGCCTCGGCCTGGCTGTTCGGCGTGTTTGCCCTGGCGCCGGTGCTGGCCCTGCTGCTGACCTGGCGCCTTACCCGTAGCCCGGCCCGGGCCCTGGCCTGAAGAGTTGAGTCCCCCTGCCATGCAAGGAGCAGCGATGAAAGAAGCCAAACAGGTGTACGAGCGCATCAGTGAACAGTTCGAGGACTTCACCAGCCATGCCAGCCAGCGCGGTGTCGAAGTCGATACCTTCCGCTACATGGTCGGCAACGTGCAGCGCCTGGAGATTCTCGACCTGGCCTGCGGCCACGGTTTTTTCAGCCGCCAGCTCAAGGACTGGGGCGCGGCTCAGGTGCGCGGCGTGGATATTTCGCCGAGCATGATCTACCAGGCCCGCCAGGCCAACGACGGTATCGCCTATGAAGTACGGGACGTGGCGCAAATGGGGCGCATCGGCAGCTACGACAAGGTCACCGCGGCCTGGTTGTTCAACTACGCCAGCAGCGTCGAGGAACTGGGGCGGATGTTCAGCACCGCGGCGCAGAACCTCAAGCCCGGCGGCCAGTTGGTGGCCTACACCGCCAACCCGGCCTTTGACCTGGCCAAAGGCAATTTCACCCGCTACGGCATCAGCGTACTGAATGAAAGCGCCGTCAACGGCGGCTACCGCTGCAAAGCGCAGTTCATGTCCACGCCGCCGGCCGACTTCACCTACTACCGTTGGCGTAAAGAGGTGTATGAAGACGCGGCAAAAGCCGCAGGCTTGCGCGACTGCCTGTGGATTGCGCCGTTGATCAGCAAGCAACGCCGGGCGGCCCGGGAGCCGGGCTACTGGGACGTGTTCGAAAGCAACAGCCTGCAGATCGGTCTGATCTGCAGGAAGTAAGTAAAACGGCCGGGACCTGAAACACTCAGGCCCCGGCCGTGCTCCCACTCAGTTGCGTACCAGCGCCAGCAGGTACATGGCGTCGCCATGCTGGCGTTCGATCACCACCAGCTCCTGCCAGGTCAAGCCATAGCCTTCAAGGGTGTCGCGAATGCCCTGCTCGGTGAAGAAGTAACCCTGGCGCTGGTTGTCCATCTCGCGCCAGCCCGGCACCGGGTTGCTGCTGTCCACGCCAAAGACATTGAGCGCAATCAGGCCGCCCCGGCGCACGTGGCTGCGCATGTGCGCCAGGTACGCATCCCACTCATCGGGGTGCTGATGGTGGAAGCAACCGTTGTCGAGCACCGCGTCGAACTGCCGGCCGTCCACCGGCTGCCAGTCCTGCAGGGCGCTGTTGAGCAACTCCAGGCGTTCGCCCCAACGCTTGCGCAACAGCGGCCAGCTGGAGTTCTCGACGATGTCCAGGCCGGTAACCCGGTGCCCGGCCTGAATCAACTCCGACGCATCGCGGCCCCGCCCGACGCCGACATCGAGGATGCGCTGGTCGGGCCTGTCACCCAGCGCCGCGAGGAATATCCGCGCCGCCCGGGCCATGCCGATGTCCCACGACCACTCGTCTTCACCATGGCTATAGCGGTGCACAAACGAGGTATCGAGGGCCTTGCGGTACGCCGAAAGCTCCATGAAATCCACTGCCTGCTTGCTCATTGACCGATCTCCTCGCACTCAGGAAGCACGCCGGGCGGCGATGCCATAGATGTTGCCGTCATAGGAGCTGGCCAGAAAATCATGCTGCTGACCGCTGTGGGTGATGCAGGAAATGCCGCTGGCGGTGGGCCGTTGCAGCGGCTGCCAGCTGCGTGTGGCCAGGTCGAACAGGGCCACCGTGCCGTTGTAGGCGGCGGTGGCGATGATCGCGCCGTCGGCCGAAGCGCCGATGCACTTGATCGAATGCTGGTGCGGCGAGTCGTACACCTCGTCACCGCTCTCCAGCCACAGGCGCAACTTGAGGTCGCGGCCGATACTGGCAAAGCCGCCCGCGATCTGGCAGCAACCATTGGAGATGCGCGAATGGGCGTTGTCGATATGGCGAGCGCAGCTGAAATCGTCGATACGGTGCAGCGCGGCATCGGCCGAGGCGCAAACACTGAACAGGTAGCGGTCGTTGGCGGCAACGCCTTTGATGGCGTTTTCGTGCATGGCGATCGAAGCCACTAGTTTAAGGCCGTCACGACCGTCGAGGATGAACACCAGGCCTTCGCCGGTGTAGGTGCCGATCAGGGCATGAAGCACGCCGTCCTTGGTAAAGGTGGTGCCGCAGTTCAACGGTGAGCGGTGCTGGTACAGCAGGTGCCCGGTAAGCGCATCGAACACCTGGCCCATCTGCCCGCCGGTCAGCAGCAACGGCCCGAACGGCTGGAGGAAGTTGCACAGGCTACCGACCCCGGTCACCGGTGTGTTGTCGCGAAACAGCAAGCCGGCATCGCCGATACTGTACTGCTGGCCCTGGGCACTGACCACGGCGTTGATGCTGACCGCGGGTTGGATACCCTCGACACTCCACTGGTCACGCTCGTAGTTCCAGGTGGCATAGCGCGAACCGAAGGTGGCGAACACCAGTTCTTCTTCACCGACAAAGGCGCAGCTGCGCGGCCAGATGATGCTCGGCAATGCGGTGCTGCGCAGCTTGCTGAGGTTGTGCTGGCCATCGAAGCGCCAGAGGATTGCCGAGCGGTCGTAGCTGAGGGTCACCAGCAGTTGCTTGTCGTCATTCCAGACAATGCGCTTGATCCCGGCGGCGTGGGCGGCAACGCTGCGCACCTGGCCCTGGCCGATGATCGAGATGCGCCCTTCATCGTCGCCGGCGAACACCACACCGGAACGGGTGATGGCGATGGTGTCGGTCTCGACGCCGCCGATGTCCACTTCATCGCACTGGCTGAAGCTGGCGGTGTCCCATTGGCGTACGGTGCCGTCGTCACTGCTGGAAATCAGGCGCTTGCCGTCCGGCGACCAGACCACCGAAATCACGTCGGCCTGGTGGCCATGGAAACTGCCCTTGAGGTTGCCGTGCACATCGAAAATGCGCAGCACGTGGTCGCGCGAGCAAGTGGCGACCAACGTGCCGTCGGGCGAGAACACCGCCATCTCGACGTCGTCCTGGTGGCCGGACAGCACCGCCTTGAGGCGCATGCTCGGTACTTCCCAGATACGCGCGGTGTAATCGCTGCTGGCGCTGACCAGGTGCTTGCCGTCGGCACTGAAGGCGCATTGGTTGGCCAGGTGATCGTGGTGCACACGGTGAATGGGCAAACCGGTGCGGGCATTCCACAAAATGACCTGGTTGTCGTAGCCTGCGGTGGCGACGAACTCTGCTGCATGGGCGGCGATGCCGCTGATGGGGCCTATGTGTTTCATCGAAAAATCCTTTTTTCTTCAGAGAACAATCAGAGCTTGATCGAGTGGCTGGACTTGGCCACTTTCGACAGCAGGTAGTTACGGTTGTGGCGGGTCAGGAACACCCCGGTCGGCACCTGGTCGATGACCTCGATGCCACCTTCGCGCAACTGCTGGACCTTGTCCGGATTGTTGGTCAGCAGCCGGCAGCGGTGCACATTCAACGCCTTGAGCATCTGCGCCGCTGGGGCGAAGCTGCGCGAATCGGCGGGATGGTTGAGCTCAAGGTTGGCTTCGTAGGTGTCCAGGCCGCGGTCCTGCAGCAGGTAGGTCTCGAACTTGGAATACAGGCCGATGCCGCGCCCCTCCTGGCGCAGGTAGATCAGGTAACCGCCCTGCACGTTCAAGGTGTTCAGCGCCTCCTGCAATTGCGGGCCGCAATCGCAGCGCTGGGAGCCGAACACATCACCGGTGATGCATTCGGAATGCACCCGCACCAGCGGCACCTGGGCCTTGTCCAGGTTGATGCCGACGGCAAAATGCTCGTTGTGCTTGTCGAAGCCCTTGAAGCCGAAGAAATGAGCGTCGACCGAACCACCGAGGATCGAGATCGGCACCTTGGTGTGCAGCGAAACGTCGTTGTTCATGATCAAACCTCGCACGATTGACAGATAACTCAGTTGTTGTTTTCTACCAGGCGAAAGCCCATGACATAGATCGGTCGTGGGTAGCGCCCATGTCGCCGAGGGTTGCGCGCCAGGTCGCGAAAGCGCGTGAAGCTGCCACCACGGGCGATTCGGTGACGACCGACATCCAGCACCAGGTCGTCGTTGATCTGCGGGCCGCCGGGGTAAGGCCGATAGTCATCGGCGACGTACTCCTCGACATTGCCGGCCATGTCCAGCACGCCGAACACCGAGGCGCCCTCGGGGAACACCCCCACCGGGGTGCTGTCCAGGTAACCCAGTTCGATGGTGTTGGCATATTCGGCGTGAAAGTGTTCGCCCCAGGGAAACTGCAGGCGCTGGGGCCCGGCTGCGGCATGCTCCCACTGGGCTTCGGTCGGCAGGCTGAAGCGCCGGCCGGTGCGCTGGCTCAACCACTGCGCATAGGCATCGGCGTCGCTGTCGCTGACGCTGTACACCGGGTGGTTGGCGCGCTGCTGCGGGTAGCGGCCAAAGGCCCAGCTACTGGGCAGCGAGGGGTGGCCGGTGTCGAGCAAAAACGCCCGGTACTCGCTGTTGGTCACGGCAAAGCGGGCGATACGGTAGCGGTCCAGCTGAACGCTGTGCAGCGGGGTTTCCTTCTCGATCCAGCTGCGGTCCAGGCCTAGCCCGTCGAATGCATCCAGGACTTCACCCACCCGCTCTGGCGCAAGGCCGATCTGCACGGTAGCACCCGGAATGTCGATCATCTGCGGGTTGAATACATCAATGCGCGGGTCACCGCGCAACCCCAGCACTTCACCTGCGCCAATGCGCTGGTACAGCGGCGTATCTGCGCTTTGCAGCTGGGCCAGCAGCTGCTCGACCGGGGTATCGAGCAGCGCCCGGATGGCCATGCCCACCTGTTCCACCAGCGGGTATTCACGGTAATGCTCGGGGTAGCCCATCAGCACCCGGTCAGTGACATCTTTGGGCAGCGGGCTGGGGAGCCGCGGCCAATGCCGATCCTTGAGACTGTTCATCCTTGCACCTTGTATTGAGTAACGACGCCCACGCCGGGGCCGAACCTGGTTCGGCCCACAACGTAGTACCCAGGGCTAGCCTCAGAGCTGGTCGAGCAGCAGTCGGCGGTTGGTTTCGATCATCTCGATTTCGGCGCTATAGACTTCGACCACCAGGCCATCGGGGTCTTCGAAGTACACGGCGCTGCGTACGTTGTCCGGGCCATGGTGATAGCCCGGCGCCGGGCCATTGCCTTTGACCAGCTTGATCGAACCATTGGCCGTGACCCGCTCGGCGATGCGCTTGACGTCTTCGGGCAAGGCGCGAATGCCGATGTGATAACCCGGCGGGTAGTTGAACTCGGCGCTCTGCTCGATGAAAAAATCAAAGCCGTTGAGTTCCATCACCACTTTGCGCGGGCCAAGGTTGTAGCAGTAGCGTGCGCCGAAGATGTCGCGGTAGAAGGCCTGAGACACCTGCAGGTCGCGAGCCAGGATGTTGATGTGATTGAGCTGCGGCTGCTGGCGGGCCAGCACTGCAGCATCGAGCGATACCCCTTCCAGGGCACGCCACATCTTTACCGCGGCGGTGAACTTGGCATACCCCGCAAGCCAGCTTTTCAACGCTTCGCTGGCCAGCGGCTTATCCAGTTGGGTCAGGCCATAGGGATAGACGAAGCACACCGCAGCCTGCAGCAACTGGTGATTGATGGCGTCTGCGCCAGGCACCCTGCCCTGGCCGTCGGCCAGGCGCACCAGGGTCACCGCCGTGTTGCGGTACAGGGCCTCGGCCGCCTTGAGCTGTGCGCCCAATGCCGCCTCCTGTTCGCCAGCCAGCAGCACGATCAGGCCATCGGCCTCGCCTTGGCGAGCCAGTTGCGCCGTGGCATGCAGCTCGAAACCGGCGGCGCTGGCCACCTGGCCCAGCTCACCGATCAGGGTCAAGGTACGGCCGTCCGGGTTGGCCGCGTGCAGCACGATGAACTTGAGCATCAGTTAGCCCTCCGTCCGACCAGCAGGGTATAGCGGCCAATCGGCTCCTGGTCGACGCTCAGGCCCTGGTCCTGCATCTGTTTTGCCAGCCAGCGGGTCGGGTGCAGTTCGCCATTCACCGTGTTGACCATCATGTGCAGGGAGAAATCCGCCGACAGCGCCGGGTGGATCTCGTCTTCGTCCAGGGTCATGCTGAGGATCAGCAAGGCGCCGTTGTTTTCCAGCAACTGACTGGCGCCCTTGATCAGCGCAGTGGTCTGCTCGCGGGTGAAGTAATGCAGGCAGTCGTTGAGCATCACCACATCGGCGCGCGCGTCCTGATAACGCGCAAGGTCGAGCAGGTTGCGCTCCTTGAAGCTCAGGCGCTGCTCGAGCTGATACTTGCCGATGGTGCTCTGGGCGGCCTGGCGGGTGGCGTCCAGGTCCCAGATCTCGCCGCTGACCTGCGGGTGGCGACGGGCGATCTCGGCGATGTAGGTGCCATGGCCACCGGCCAGGTCGATGACCTTGTTCGCCTGGTCAAAGACTGACAGCTCACGCAGCACATCGACCATTGGCTGACTGAAGCGGACCATGGCATCGTTGAAGGCATCACGGGCGGCGAGGTCATGCTTGAAGCGGTTTTCCTGTTGGAAATCCAGCGATTGGGTGGTGCTGAGAATTTCCCCCAGGCGCGGCCAGTTCTGCCATTGCAGGCGTTGGTGGGCAATGATCGGGCCGATGAATTCGCCGCTGCTGCTGACCAGGAAGCGCTCGCTCAACGGCTGGTTGACAAAGCCTTTGTCGGTTTTTTGCAGCAGGCCCATGGCAACCAGGGCATTGAGGAAGATCTTGCCTTTGTTGGCCACCCAGCCCAGCGCCAGGCTGACCACCTCGGCCTTGACCGGCTGGCGGGTACGGTCGAAGACCTTGTGCGCGACTGCCGCGTGGAGGATGGCCGACTGGCGATACTGGTCGGAGAGTTTCACTAGGTCGAACACACCGTCGAGGGTATTGGCCTCTTCGGCGTGCTCATAGATGGTCACCGGTTTTTGCGCATTCATACACTCACTTCCCTGTTGAGTTTCATTCCCTAAATGCTCCAAGCCCACGGCCTGCCTGCACGGCAAGTTCTGGCCATTGGCGGTGCTCACTGCTGCCACGGACGCAGACTAAGAACTGAGGCTAGTCGCTGCCGGGGAAAACACAAATTCGAACTTTTATATTTTTTTGAGCTTTAAACTTTGTAGCTAAGACCTTTTACAAATAATCGGTGCAGTGCTAAAACGGGCTATGCTCGAACTCGTTACCTGCGCAATGGATGGCGCCACAGGTCGACCGTTAACGCCTATTCGCATGGTTATCTGCACACGATGATTGCACCTGCCGCCGACGCCAACTCCACCGCCGACCGCATCCTGTTTTTACTCAAGACCCGTGGCGCGCTGAAAACCACCGACCTTGCCAGCCTGCTGGAGATCACCTTCGAAGCCGCGCGCCAGCAGATCCAGAAGCTGCAGGCCGCCGAGCTGATCGTCGGCATCAGCGCCCCGGCCAAAGGCGCTGGCCGCCCTTCGCAGAAGTGGACCCTGACCGACGCTGCACAGCGGCGCTTCCCCGACGCCCACAGCGTGCTGACCCTGCAACTGATCGAGACGGTCGAGCAGGTGTTCGGCCATGAGGGGGTCGATCAACTCATCACCCGCATGGAAAACGCCAACCGCAGCGAATACCTGCAGGCCTGCAGCCCGGCCGAAACACTCGAAGACAAGGTGCGGATACTGGTGCAACTGCGCGAACGGGCCGGCTACATGGCGGAAATGGTCGCAAGCGACAACGGCTGGCTGATCATCGAAAACCACTGCCCGATCTGTGCCGCGGCATCACGATGCCAGGGGTTTTGCCGCTCGGAGCTGCAGATCTTCCAGTCGGTGCTGGGTGAACAGGCGCTTGTCGAGCGCTGTGAACATCTGATATCAGGTGACCGACGCTGCGTGTACCGGGTCTTGCCGAGGACGGCACCCGCGCAGTGAATTCATAAGTCCTTAAGGAATGAGGCCAGCATGAACCCGACCATCGAGCTGCTCGCCAGCCATCGCAGCGAGCGCAGTTTCCAGGACCGGCCGATCAGCGACAGCCTGCTCGACGCCATCCTCCAGGCCGCTCACCAGGCACCGAGCTCGTTCAACGCCCAGCACATTTCCACCGTGGTGGTGCGCAATGCCGAGCGCCGCCGCCAGATCGCCGAGCTTGCCGGCGGGCAACCGTGGATTGCCGCGGCACCGGTGTTCATCACCCTGGTGGTGGACTTCTACAAGACCGCATTGGCGGCGCGCCTGAGCGGTGACCAGCAGTGCATTCACCAGCACCTGGAAGGCATGGTTGCCGCTTGCACCGATGGCGGCATCATCCTCTCGACGCTGATGACGGCTGCGCGCTCACTGGGCTTGGGCGTGGTGCCGGTGGGCGGCATTCGCGCCAATGCCAGCGGCATGATCGAGCTGCTCGGCCTGCCGGAAAAATCCTTTGCCCTGTGCGGGGTTGCGCTGGGTTACGTGCAGCAGCCGGCGCTGCAAAAACCGCGCTTGCCGTTGGCTTCGTTTCGTCATGACGAGCGCTATGACGCACAGGCATTGCCGGCGGCAATCGAGGCTTACGATGCGGCCCTGATGGAACATTGGCAGCTCGCCGGGCGAGTCGAGGGGCAGAACTGGTCGAGCACTATCGGCCGCTGTTATGCGCGCAACTATCGGCCGCAGCTCAAGGCGCAGTTGCTGGCCAATGGGTTGGCGGCGGACTGAGCGGCCCCATCGCGGGTCAAGCCCGCTCCCACAATGGATCGCTGTACGCCGGAGCTGTGGGAGCCGGCCTTGCCGGCGATCGAGCGCGCAGCGGTCGCAATTCAGGCAACACTGATGGCAAGCCAGCTCCC